>JAQUTB010000089.1 GCA_028709985.1 Dethiosulfovibrio sp. | reverse complement strand
CACTTGCATGTGTTAAGCACGCCGCCAGCGTTCGTCCTGAGCCAGGATCAAACTCTCCATAAAAATTCCTTTTTGCTGGCTGTGTTTCTTACTCCCCGTTTTCAGCTGTCAAGGTTCGGTGCGCTCTCTGTTACAGCGGCCTTGCGGCCGTCGCTCTCAGCGGCGCAGGAGGAATAATACCACCCTCAGCGATTTACGTCAACACCTAATCTCCATTTTTATTGTTTCGACTGCTTTGGGCCGTCACTTCAGCTCTCCTGTAATCTGTTTTTCTATAGGAAGAACCGCTAGCTCTCGGCTTTGGACCTTTAGGATCCTGTTAAGAGAGAGCATGAAGAGCCCCGTTATGGCGAAGGCCACAGGAAGTCCGGTGCCGTCGGCGATCCATCCCAGAAGAGGAGCGGCTACCATAGCCACTAAAGAGGCCATCTGGCTGTCGACGGATAGAACCGTCGCCCTAACCTCTTTGTCCATCATGTCGCCACAGAGATCGGCGAAGATAGGCCGTCTGCCGTCTTTCATGACGTAGAGGACGAAGAACACCGACGCCACGGTGAGAGGAGAACCCCACAGGGAGAAGGCCGCCAGTAGGAGGGCCACCGCCCCCATTACGTCGAAGGATACGTTCATCAGCCAGGCGGAGGATATACGACGTCGGAGTCTCCACACCGAGGCGGACGCGGCGGAGCCAGCGAGATGGAGGATACAGTAGGTTATCCCGAGCCATATGGTCAGAGACCTATCTCCGTTTCCAGCTAAGGTTCCAACCAGTATCAGAGCCAGCACCGGCTGGACGTAGTCCTTTATGACCTTGAAGAGACCGTCGTATATAGAGGAACTGAGGAGCACTTTGACCAGACGGCGATCCCTCATGACCGAGATCAGGGCCTTCACCCCGAAGGAGGAGAAAGAAGGCCTCTCTCCTGAGGACTCTTCTTTGTCAAGCCAGTCGGGATAGCTCCATATGAGGACCATATCGCCTATGTAGGGCAGTACGGAGACCAGAAAAAGCCATCTATAGGCCGGTAGCCCCAGGGCTAGAGGGACGGCGATGAGGGAGGAGAGGGCGGAGCCCAGAAGGGACCAGGCCCTGGTCCTGCCGTAGACGAAGGTCTTTTCGTCGAACCAGCCCTGTTTTTCGAGATATGTATAGATCATGGCCTTGTGGCTGCCCGACCTAAAGGCCTCCCCAAGACCAAAGAGCGCCATGGCGATGGAAAAGTGAGCCATCGTTTTACCCAGGAAAAACACCACGAAGGAGGCGATGTAGAACAGAAAACAGAGTATGAGTTCCTTTTTTCTGCCCCAGTGATCAGCCAAGAGCCCCGAAGGGATCTCGAGTAGGTAGATAACAGCCCCCCTTATCGAGTAGAGAAGGCCTATCTGAAAGAGCGATAGCCCCGCCCCTAGAAGATAAAGCATCAGGAAGGGCTCGAAGAATTTGAGGTTTTTCAGGAAGCCGTAAAACCTAAACTTCCACACCATGGGATCTTTGAGAATAGTCGATCTGTCCAGGGAAATCACCCACTTTTTTGTGTGATAAGAGGCTTGCGGTTCGAGCAAGTTGCTATATAATCCATGAATATAAGGAATAACATCTTGTAGGGTATCTCTAAGAACGCTGGCCCTCGGAGAGATCGTTCCGGCAGAGCCCATTCGAGCCCTTATACTCGACATGCCGTCGTGTAGTACGAATGGGGCGACAGGACGTCGCCCCAAGCCGAGGGGGCACAGGACGTGCCCTCCGAGGCGGTTCGTGCGGAACAGGCAGGTCGAGTATACGCCTGGGCGAGACAGGGCTCGAACGGAACGGTCTCTCCGAGGGGACTCGAACTTCAGTTTTTGGAGACTCCCTATAGAGATATCCCGACCAAAGGAGTGACCCCGTTGATTATAGACACCCACCTGCACACCATGGAAGGTTCCGACGATAGCCACCTGCCTCTTGAGAGGGCAGTAGCGAGAGCCAAGGAGCTGGGGATGGACGGGCTCTGCATCACCGACCACGACACGTTGAAACTCGCCCCCATGGCCCAGGAGCTCACCGATAGATACGGTTTTTTGATACTGGTCGGAGCTGAAATACTGACCTACCAGGGAGACCTGCTAGTCTACGGCGTCGACTCTATCCCCACCCAGAAGATGCACGCCCCAGAGCTTTCCCGGCTGGTCCGGGAGATGGGGGGAGCCAGTGCGGCGGCCCATCCCTTCAGGGACAACGGGAGGGGGATGGGAGACGTCATGAGGCTCTGCTCATTTATGGACGGAGCGGAGATTTTCAACGGCAGCACAAAGCCCCACCACAACCGTCAAGCGGTGGACATGGCCCAGGAGCTTTCCCTGGCGACTCTGGGAGGCAGCGACTCCCACTGGGAGGACCGGCTAGGCCTGTTCGCCACCCGATTCGACGGGCCTATCCGGTCCATGGGAGATTTGGTTCAGGCCATAAAGGACAGGGCCACCAGCCCTGTAACCTACGATTTAAGGTCGGGACTATGGGTAAGCCCGGAGCTACCATCCAGGGAGATACCGATGCGGGAGGCTATCGCCTGAATCTCCTGGGACATCTCTCCCTTTCCTATAAGGGCCAACAATCCTCTCTGGAGTCCGTATAGGTCCACGTTGGCGTCTGCATGGTCTATCACGTCCAACATCCCCGGTATTTTTTCCAGTGCCTCCCTCCAGAGATGGAGGTCTTCCAAGCCCTTCGACAGTGCGGCGAGACCAACCCTCGCCGCCTGTTCTATTCTGTCCTGGTCAAGAGGAACTCCCCTTCTCCTGGAAAGACAAAGAAGCCTGGACATCTTTTCGTAGTCTGGGTCGTCCTCCATCAGTCCATGGGAGATATCCCTGTTGGTTATAACCTGTAGAGCCAGGCCCAGGGCTGTTTTTTCCCTGTTACCCGGGTCCATGAGGTTTTCCTCCCTTTCCACCACCGGCCTCATGGCGTCCACGAGCCGTTCCTCGCACCGATCCTCCACCTCCTGGATTATTCTGTCCTTGCTGTCCTTGAACAGGTGGCGTACCGAGTAGACCCTGTGGCCGAACGTCTCCTGAAAGGCCAACTGTCCCCCCTTCAGGACCGACATCTCAAGCTCTTTCATCACGTCCTCCGGCGTATCCCCATCCAGCATCGGTCTGGAGCCACAGAGCATTTTTCTCCCTCCGAACCATACCGCCCCTATGGCCATTTCGCACTCTCTGCCGGTGATGTCCGACCTCAGGTTCACGCAGCCTATGCAGTATTCCGATCCACAGCAGGATCCTTTGTGGATGAGTTTTCTGGCGGCGGACACGTTTGGGAACTCGGTGCTCTCCGGGTCCAGTCCGAAGAGCCTATACAGGGCGAGGTGAGCCCCCACTCGCAGCAGGTCCATTGAGGAGGGCTCCACGAAACAGGAGAATATCCTCCCCCCGTCGGATAGCTCTGGCACGTTGCTGGGGGCCATCTCCAGACCGTCCATAAACGGTCGCCGAAGCCCCGTCTCTCCCAGGCTTTCAGCCAGATCCAACGCCTTGGAGGCGTATTTAAGCACCTGTATCGATTCGACCCTGGATATATCGTCGAAAAACCACCCACAGCTGGAGAACATGAGGAGGGAGCAACGCTGTATCTCCAACAAGGTCATGGCCTGTGATTCCTCCCAGGGGCTGAGGTCCCGTCCTGCCTCCTTCTTCAGAAAATCGATCCTGTCCTTTCTAGGTATGGGCAGAGCCAGGAGGTCGGCCCTGTTTCTAGTTCCCCACGGATCTGGGAAGATGGCGGAGGCCCGAACGCTGTAGAGCCGCTCCAGACCGTTTCTAAGTTGTTCAAGCGCGTCTCTGAGGGGTTTTCTCCACTTTTGATGCCATCCGGCGTGGGCGCCGTCGGAACAGCCGCAATCGGAACGCCATCTCTCGACCCCGTGAGAACAGCTCCATGACGACATCTCAACTATCTCGACCTCCACCGATGGAGGCGATATCTGAAGATATTCGCCGTAGACCGTGAGCTTTGCCTCCTCCGATCTGTCCAGCTCGTCTAAACAGGCGGCGAGAGCCATGTCCCCAAAACGATGGTGATGACCGAAGGTCTCGCCGTCCACCGCCACATGCTCGAGCGAAGGACGTCCCAGGTCGGGACAGGCGTCTATCATCCGTCTGGCCAGGGATCTGCCGTTGTCCAGGGCCCCTCCAAAGGCTATCTCCTGGGAGATCCTGCCATCGTAGAAGAAAAGGGCTATATCCCTGCCGGAGGGTAGGACACATCGATAAGGGACGGTTATATCCAGAGGACCGTCGGAGGCTATTCTAGCTGCCTGATGGGGCGCGAGGACGGTAAACTTTATTCCCTCCGAAGCCAACACCTCAAGGGTCGGTATATCGACTGCTGTCTCGGCTAGCCACATTCCCTCAGGATCCCGTCTGAACCGACGGCGGAAGTCCGATATACCCCAAACGACCTGGGTCCTTTTGTCCCTCTCCGAGGCCAAGGGCATTATGGCGTGACCGTAGACCTGGGCCATAGCGGGCCCGTGACCGCCGAACCTGGCGGCTCCCATCCTGTCGGCGTCCAACACCGCTCGATAGATCCAGCCACATTTTTTCTCCAGCCAACTGAGAAGGGTCGGACCAACGTTGAAGCTTATGGAGCCGTAGCAGTTCCTCATCGCCGCGACTCGACCTCTCTCGTCCAGGATCCTGGCCGCTCCGTTGGGGCCGTAACATTGATAGGCTATCTGACCGTTCCAGTCATGCCAAGGGGCCGCCGAATCCTGCCGTTCCACCACCCCTGTCCAGGGATTCTCCCTGGGGGGCTGATAATAATGACCATGAATGCATATGTAGCGGTTCAAAATTAAACCTCCTCGTTAAAAAGACGCTCCAGGGGCAAGTACCAGCACCGACAGGGGGGGAAGAGTGAGGCTCAACGACCAGTGTCGGCCGTGACAGCCGATCTCGTCGGCCTCGACCTTCCCCATGTTACCCATACCGCTTCCCCCGTAACACTCTCCATCGGTGTTACACAGCTCCATCCAAGGCCCTCCCTGAGGCACTCCTATCCTATAACCGTATCTGGGCTCGGGAGTGGCGTTGACCACCGCCACCACAGGCCTTTTTCCCAGTGGCCTCATCATGACGAAGACGCTTTGTTCGACGTCGGAACAGTCTATCCACTGAAAGCAATGAGGGTCAAAATCCCTGTGGAGAGAGGTTTCGGACCGATAAAGGCCGTTCAGGTCCGACACCAGGCGAAAAATCCCCCGATGCTCCGGCCTGTCCATCAGATACCAGTCCAGCTCCTTCTCGTGGTTCCACTCGTTTTCCTGGCCGAACTCCCCCCCCATGAACAGCAGTTTTTTACCGGGACGGAGGTACATCATGGCCAGGAGGAGCCTGAGGTTGGCCCTCTTACGCCAGTTATCCCCCGCCATCTTCATCAGGAGCGACCTTTTTCCGTAGACGACCTCGTCATGGGACAGGGGGAGGATAAACCTCTCGGAGAAGGCGTACCACATGCCGAAGGTTATCTCGCCGTGATGCCAGGATCGGTGTATAGAGTCCCTGGACATGTAGGACAGACTGTCGTGCATCCAGCCCATGTCCCATTTCATGGAGAAGCCCAGGCCTCCCAGGTGAACCGGACCTGTAACCCTGGGCCAGTCGGTGGATTCCTCCGCGAAGGTCACCACGTCAGGATGGCTCCGAGCCACCTCCGAGTTAAGCTCCCGTAGGAATGCCACAGCCTCCAGGTTTTCCCTGCCCCCGTAGGGGTTGGGCTCCCATTGGCCATGGGCTCTACCGTAGTCCAGGTAAAGCATGGAGGCAACCCCGTCTACCCTTATGCCGTCGATATGGTAGACGTCGAGCCAAAACAGGGCACTGCTTACCAAAAAGGAACGGACCTCGTGCCTTCCGTAGTTGAATATGGCGCTGGTCCACTGAGGGTGATAGCCCTTTCTGGAGTCCTGGTGCTCGTATAGACAGGTCCCGTCGAAATTGGACAGCCCATGTCCGTCCGACGGGAAATGAGAGGGAACCCAGTCCAATATAACCGCTATTCCCTTGGAGTGGAGGTGATCCACCATAGCCATAAAGTCCTGGGGCGTTCCGTACCTCGAGGTGGGAGCGAAGTATCCGAGAACCTGATATCCCCACGATCCGTAGAAAGGGTGTTCCATTATGGGAAGGAGCTCCACCGCGGTGAAACCAGCCTCCAACACGTAGTCCGCCAGTATGGGGGCAATCTCCCTGTAGGAGAGGAAACGGCCGTCCCTCCTGACCCAGGATCCGAGATGGACCTCGTATATAGACCAAGGACCGTCAAGGGGCAGTCTTTGCCCTCGAGTCGACATCCACTCGTCGTCGTCCCAAAGGTAATCCAGAGGCCAGACAACGGACGCGCTCTTAGGTGGCTCCTCGAACTTGAAGGCCATAGGATCGCTTTTTTGGATCCACCTTCCCTCTTGGGTCCTTATCCCGTACTTGTATATGTCCCCCTGGCCTATTCCCGGTATAAATCCCTCCCAGATGCCACTTCCGTCAGACCTCTGCCTGAGTGGATCGACGCCGTAGCTCCAGCCGTTGCCGTTGCAGAGGACCGATACCTCCCTCGCGTTAGGGGCCCACAGTCGAAAGGACGCTCCGTCTCCCTCGATAGAGCATCCCAGACAGTTATAAAGCTCATAATGCCTCCCTTGTTTAAACAAAAAGACATCGTAATCCGTCAAAGAAGATTGCGTCAAATTGCTCTCCCCTTTCGTGTTCCTCTATCGATTATATAGCTCCCTCCATAGTACAATGAAAGGGCGAAAATCCCAAAAATATCCTGCGCCAAACGCAAGAAAGAAAGGGGGCAAGCGGAAAGGCCATAGACCTGTGGCCGTAATCCGCGATTCGACATGAGACAGGCTGGACTGCTTTTGCATATTTCATCTCTACCGTCCCCC
>JAQUTB010000088.1 GCA_028709985.1 Dethiosulfovibrio sp. | reverse complement strand
GGTCAGGCTGTGGAGGTATCAATCAATTTATCCTCTCCATTCAGGGGGTACATCTCCTCGCAAAGAGGGGTCTTGTCGTCGGTGTGGCAGGATTCGATGAAGGGCGGTCGTATAGCCGAGACCGAGGGTCGGGGCATCGATGGGGCTATTCTATCGCCTTTGAACAGGTATAGATATCAAGGCGACCTGTGGGCCTCGGTAGAGGACGGCAAGGGCATAGAAGAGGCTGTTAGAGCGATATGGGAAAAGACCGATTATCTGTCTCAGATTGTGTTGGATAGTGAGCTGAATCTTAATAAAGACGACTATCAATGGATTTACAATTTTTGTATCATGAATGGAGTCTCTTTGTCCGCATGGGCCTCAAAAATTCCCTCGGATTTTCTCATCTCGGTGGTTGAAAACACCGGAGGAAACGTTTACTATTCTGACAGCCTTTCGGACAGAAACTTAAATAGCATAAAAACAAAAAGCTTTGTTATCAAGATATTTTATCCGGATACTGTATATTCTTCCGGCTATCCTAGCAAAAACATGTTATCAATCATCGCAGATTTTGGTATGATCTCTTATCGAGGCTGGTTACCGATCTGGCCAGATATGTTAAGGCAATAAGCGTACACTAAGGGGGAAAAACAGTGTTTGATAAGACAATTCTGGAAGAAGTAAGAAAGTTGAAAGAGGGCTATGATGCCTCGGTGGAGAAATCGTTGGGTAAGCAACCCGAGCGCCGAGAGAGCTTCACCACTGGAGGGGGAATTCCCCTAAAGCGTCTCTACACCCCGGTGGATATCGACGGTGTGGACTACGAGAAAGATCTGGGGCTTCCTGGCTCTTTCCCCTACACCAGGGGAGTTCAGGAGACCCAGTACAGGGGCCGTTTTTGGACCATGCGTCAATATGCCGGTTTTGCCACGGCAGAGGACTCCAATCGTCGCTATCGCATGTTGCTAGATCAGGGAACCATGGGCCTTTCCGTCGCCTTTGACCTCCCAACCCAGATAGGCTACGACTCGGATCACCACATGGCAGCAGGAGAGGTCGGTAAAGTCGGTGTAGCCATAGATAGCATGGCTGACATGGAGACACTCTTTGACGGGATTCCTCTCGACAAAGTCTCCACCTCCATGACCATAAACGCGCCTTCATCGGTGTTGTTGGCTATGTACATAGGTGTGGCGGAGAAGCAGGGCATCTCCATGGATAAGCTTTCCGGGACGATCCAAAACGATATACTCAAGGAGTACATAGCGAGGGGAACCTACATATTCCCGCCGAAGCCATCCATGAGGCTTATAACCAACATATTCGATTTCTGCAGCAAGAACGTGCCTAAATGGAACACCATATCCATATCCGGCTACCACATCAGGGAGGCTGGAAGCACAGCGGTTCAGGAGGTTGCGTTCACCTTGGCTGATGGTATCGCCTATGTCGAGGCTGCCATAAAGGCTGGACTCGATCCAAACGTCTTCGGCAAGAGACTGTCGTTCTTCTTCAACGCTCATAACGATTTTATCGAGGAGATATCGAAATTCCGTGCCGCGAGAAGGCTTTGGGCCAGGATCCTCAAGGATCGCTTCGGAGTAACCGATCCCAAGGCCCTTCCTCTCAGATTCCACACTCAGACCGGAGGATGCACCCTTACTGCCCAGCAGCCCGAGAACAACATCGCAAGGGTCACTATACAGGCTCTAGCCGATGTCTTGGGAGGAACTCAGTCCCTGCACACCAACAGCATGGACGAGGCTCTAGCCCTTCCCACGGAGAAGAGCGTTCGCATAGCGCTGAAAACCCAGCAGATCATAGCTCACGAGTCCGGAGTATGTAACACCATCGACCCCATGGCAGGATCCTACGCCATAGAGAGTCTCACCAACGAGATAGAGACCCAGGCTATGGAGTACATCTCAAAGATCGACGAGATGGGTGGGATGATGGCAGCCATAGAGAAGGGTTACGTCCAGAAGCAGATTCAGGACGCCGCCTACGACTATCAGATCTCCATAGAGGAGAACGACAGGGTCGTCGTAGGGGTCAACAAGTTCACCGTCGAGGAGGAAGCGGGGTCGCTTCAGCTTCTCAAGGTGGACGAGTCGGTCGGGACGAACCAGGCTAAGAAGCTTAAAGAACTCAGGGATAGCAGGGATAACATAGCTGTGAAAAACGCCCTTGACTCGATCAGAGAGGCAGCCAAGGACGAGAGCGCTAACCTTATGCCGGCTATACTTGACGCAGTGAGGTGCTATACCACCGAGGGAGAGATCTGTGGCGTCCTCAGGGAAGAGTTCGGCGAATACAAAGAAAACATCGTCCTTTAGGACGTCATCTGTTGGGGGGAGACGGTTACATGAGCGATCGTAAAATAAGAGTCGTAGTTGCAAAGCCCGGTCTTGACGGGCACGATAGAGGAGCCAAGGTTATCGCTAGGGCTCTCAGGGATGCCGGTATGGAGGTAATCTACACCGGCCTTAGACAGACGGTTGATCAGATCGTGGATACCGCCATACAGGAGGATGTAGACGCCATAGGCATCAGCATCCTCTCCGGCGCTCACCATCACTATTTTAAGGCTATAATAGAGGGGCTTGCCGCCAGAGATGCCTCTGACGTGATAGTCTTCGGCGGTGGCGTCATACCGGAGTCGGAGATTCCGGACCTGGTGAAGATGGGAGCTGGCGCTATCTTTGGGCCTGGTACGCCGACCAGCACCTGTGTTAAATGGCTGGAGGGTGCTGTAGCAGAGAAAAGGAAGGCAGAGTAGCTCTGTCATGATAGATAAAGCCCTGTCCGGTGACGTCAGAGCGATAGCTAGACTGATATCGGAGGTAGAAAGCGAGACGCCCCGATCTGAGGAGATAATGAGGGCCATGTACCCCCATACTGGCAGAGCCCATATCATAGGGGTCACCGGAAGCCCAGGATCGGGAAAAAGCTCTTTGGTCAGCAAGATGATCGGAACCCTCCGCCGGCAGGGTAAGACCGTCGGGGTCATCGCTGTGGATCCATCAAGCCCGTTCAGCGGAGGAGCTATCCTTGCGGACAGGATAAGGATGCAGGAGCACAGCGGTGATCCGGGGGTCTACATCAGGAGCATGGGAAGCAGAGGCTCTCTAGGTGGTCTGAGCAAGACCACCTACGAGGGAGCTTTGATACTGGATGCCTGCGGAAAAGATGTCGTTATTATCGAGACGGTTGGGGTCGGTCAATCGGAGATCGACATAGTTAGGATCGCTGACACGGTCTGTCTCGTCCTCGTCCCCGGGATGGGGGACGACATGCAGATAATGAAGGCTGGTATAATGGAGATCGCCGATCTTTTCGTCATCAATAAGGCGGACCGTGAGGGGGCCGACAAGGTCGCAGCGGAGGTCCGTCTAATGATAAAGATGTTCCACACCGGAGATGGCTGGATTCAGCCCGTAAAGATGACCTCGGCAGCTACCGGTGCTGGGTTAGATGAACTTCATGATACCATCGAAGGGCATCTGAAACACGTGAGAAGCTCTGAGGAAGGGGCTGAACGCCTCAAAAAGAGGCTTCAGTGGGAGGTGGAGGAAATCGTTCGTCGTCGTATCGCCAAGATAACCGAATCCGCTTGGAGAGAGCGACGGGAGGAAAGGGTGATAGAGAAGCTACTGAACAAAGAGACCGACCCTTACAGGGTGGCCCAGGAGGTACTGGATAGCGCTATGGGCGATTTTCGGTCAGGTCAATTACTTTAGGAGGGAAAGGGAATGGCAATCAAGTCAATCGACGAGCTGTGCAATGGGCTCCTGGAAAAGAGAAAAAAGGTTAGCCTTGGCGGCGGAGAGAAAGCCATAGCCAAGCAGAAGGAGAAGGGAAAGCTCACCGCGAGGGAGAGGATCGACCTCCTTCTCGATAAGGGTTCCTTTGTGGAGATAGATGAGTACGTTGAGCATCGTTGCCATAACTTTGGGATGGACTCCACTGTCTTCCCAGGAGATGGTGTAGTCACCGGGTGGGGGACCGTCGAAGGCAGAAAGGTCTACGTTTTCAGTCAGGACTTCACCGTGCTAGGTGGCTCCCTTGGAGAGATGCACGCAAAGAAGATATGCAAAGTCATGGATCTGGCCCTTCAAAACGGTGCCCCGGTTGTCGGCATAAACGACAGCGGCGGTGCCAGAATACAGGAGGCGGTCGATTCCCTTAACGGATACGGTGAGATCTTCTACAAAAACACCCTGGCCAGCGGTGTCGTCCCCCAGATCTCCGTGATAGTTGGACCCACCGCCGGTGGAGCGGTATATAGCCCTGCCCTTACGGACTACATTTTCATGGTCAACAAGACAGGAATTATGCATATAACCGGACCTGCAGTCATAAAGGCTGTGACCGGCGAGGAGGTAACCAGTGAAGAGCTTGGGGGAGCCATGACCCATAACAGCCGCTCCGGAAACGCCCATTTCTTCGCCGACGACGAGACCCAGTGCTTCAACCAGGTCAGAGAGGTGTTGGGATTCCTCCCCAGCAACAACATGTGCGATGCTCCTGTAAAGAAGACCTCCGACAGCCTTAACAGGGCTGATCTGGATCTCAGGAACATAGTTCCCACCAACCCCAACAAGGCCTACGACGTCAGAGAAGTTATATCCAGGATAGTCGACGACGGTAAGTTCGTGGAGGTCCAGCCTATGTGGGCCAGAAATATCGTCATAGGATACGCGTCCTTCGGAGGCCAGTCCGTCGGCATCGTAGCAAATCAGGCCAACAACATGGCCGGATGTCTCGATATCGACAACTCCGACAAGGCCAGCAGGTTCATACGTCACTGCGATGCCTTTAATATTCCCATAGTAACTCTGATAGACGTCCCTGGCTATCTTCCCGGAAAGAGTCAGGAGTGGGGTGGCATCATCCGTCACGGGGCCAAGCTTCTCTACGCCTACAGCGAGGCGACCGTGCCTCTCATCTCCGTCGTTCTCCGCAAGGCCTACGGTGGAGCATACCTCGGCATGTGCGCTAAGTCTCTCGGCGCCGACACCGTTCTGGCCTGGCCTCAGGCCCAGATCGCGGTTATGGGCGCGGAAGGCGCGGCCAACATAATCTTCCGCAAGGAGATAACCGCCGCCGAGGACCAGCAGGCCATGAGGCAGAAGAAGATCGACGAGTACGAAGATGCCTTTGCTAACCCCTATCAGGCTGCCAGCAGAGGGTTGGTCGACAAGGTTATTCTTCCTGAGGAGACCCGTCAGGAGATCATCCTCGCCCTCCAGTCCAACAGGACCAAGCGCAAATCTCCTCCCAAGAAAAAACACGGCGTAATGCCGCACTAGGCATGGTGTCCTGATATGAACGGCGCATTTGAGGGAGCAGGAGGAGCTATCTCCTTATCCGTAATAGCTTTCAGCATAGTTTTCCTTGTCCTTATGGGATTGACCGCCATAATTTACGGGATCAGGATTGTGGTTGAGATGAAGGGCGGTATCTCCAAGCCTAAAGTCGCGTCGGTTTCGTCTCCAGCAAAGGGACAGGCCACATCTCCGCAGGTTAAGTCCTCACATTCTGGGATCTCTGACGAGGTCGTAGCCGCTATCACTGGCGCTCTCGTGGCTAAAGTAGGCTGTGGATTCAGGATATTGAGCGTAAAACCCCAGCTTGAGGGTAATAGCGACGGATGGACCAGCTGCGGGCGTTTTGAGGGGCTGGAAGGGCTGGATCGTTCACCTTGGGCCACCGGTGGGCGTAATTAATAAAGTTAATAATACGAGAGGATGAATTTAGTCATGGCAGACAGATATAGAGTAACGGTAAACGGAACGGCTTACGACGTTGAGGTTGAGAACCTCGGTGCAGGTTCTCAGCCTGCTGCAGCCCCTGCCCCTGTAGCTGCTCCAGCAGCAGCCCCTAGACCAGCGGCTCCTGCTCCCGCTGCTGCGCCAAAGGCAGCGGCTCCGGCTGCTCCTGCTGGTGGCGAGTCTGTGGCTGCACCTATGCCTGGCAAGGTGCTCAGGGTTATAACCTCCCAGGGCGCCTCGGTGTCGGCAGGGGATGTTCTGATGATACTTGAGGCCATGAAGATGGAGAACGAGATAGTAGCTCCCTGTGGCGGAACCGTTACCCAGCTTACAGCCAAAGAAGGCGCGACCGTAAACAGCGGCGACGTCCTTGCCGTTATAGGCTAACGGGGAGGCGAGGGCCATGGAGCTGTATCTTCAGTCGCTGGCGAAGGTCTTCGGCGAGTCCGGTTTCGCTGCGTTGACCTGGGGCAATATCGTCATGCTCCTGGTGGCCTTTATCTTCCTGTATCTGGCCATCGTAAAGAACTTTGAGCCTCTGCTTCTCGTTCCCATCGCCTTTGGATGTGTCCTGGTCAACCTCCCCCTTTCCGGCATAATGGACGAGGGAGGATTTCTCAGGTACGTGTTCTTCGGGACACAGCACGAGATCTATCCCGTCATAATATTCATGGGCATAGGGGCCTTGACCGACTTCGCCCCTCTTATGGCGAACCCTATAACCTTTCTTCTTGGAGCCGCCGCTCAGTTTGGGGTCTTTATAGCTCTCTTTGGGGCTATGATGCTGGGCTTTACGGTGAAGGAGGCAGCCTCAATAGCCATAATCGGGGGGGCCGACGGTCCGACCAGCATCTATCTGACCATGAAAATGGCACCTCAGATACTTGGAGCTGTTGCGGTTGCGGCCTACAGCTATATGTCATTAGTCCCGCTCATCCAGCCTCCAGTGATAAAGATGTTCACCTCCAAGGCCGACAGGGCCATCAGGATGGACAACCTTCGCCCTGTATCGAAGACGGAGAAGGTTCTGTTTCCGATAGTCTGCACCGTAGCAGCTGGACTGCTTCTGCCCATGTCGGTACCACTTATAGGGGTCCTGATGTTCGGAAACCTCATAAGGGAGTGCGGCGTCACGGAGAGGCTCAGCCAGGCGGCTCAGAACGAGATACTCAACGCGACGACCATATTCCTGGGGCTT
>JAQUTB010000087.1 GCA_028709985.1 Dethiosulfovibrio sp. | reverse complement strand
ATACCGGGAGAGATGGGAGAGGACCGGCACCCCTAAGGTATGTCTCGTGGGGTGTATGGCTCAAAACGTAGGTCGAGAGTTGTTCCGTCGTTTTCCGTGGCTCAGGCTTATCGCAGGTCCAAGGAGTTTGGGGTTCGTGCCGGATGGCCTGGACCGGGTTATGGAGGGGGAGAGGGTCAGCCTTCTGGACCAGGATCCCAGGTCCTTCATCGACCTGGACGTCACGCCTATCCACAGGGTAAACCACTGGAGGGCCTATGTGACCATAGCTCACGGTTGCGATAATTTCTGTACCTACTGCATAGTTCCCTATGTCAGAGGCAGGTTTATGTCGAGAAAACCGGCGGATATACTGAGAGAGGTCAAAGAGCTGGTGGACGACGGAGTCAGGGAGATCTCCCTGTTAGGGCAGAACGTGGACACCTACGGGGCTGATTTTGATAGGACGTACCGCTTTGCCGATCTGCTGAGCGACGTGGCCCAGGTCAAGGGAGTGGACCTGCTGAGATTCATGACCTCATACCCCAGCGATTTCACCAAAGACGTCGTTTCCGTGATAGGGAAAAATCCCGTCATATGTACCGGCATAAACCTCCCCATCCAGTCTGGAAGCGACAAAATCCTCAAGAAGATGAACCGTCACTATAGCCTGGCGGAGTACGACGAGACCGTGAGGGCCATAAGGGAGGGGCTTCCGGATGTCGGCCTTACTTCCGACCTGATAGTGGGGTTCCCTGGAGAGACCGAGGAGGACTTTCAGGACTCACTGGCGGCTCTCGAAAAATACCGGTTCGATCAGGTCCACACCGCGGCCTACTCGCCGAGGGAGGGTACTCCCGCCGCGAGGATGGATAACCAGATAGACAGGGCGGAGAAATCGAGAAGGCTACAGGAGGTCAACGCCCTACAGGCCCGGATCGCCGGGGAGATAAACTCAGGCCTTGTGGGAAAGACCTACCGCGTTCTTGTTGACGACAGGGCCCATAAGGGGGAGGGTCTCCTTCAGGGCAGGACCAAGACGGACAAGGTTGTCCTCTTCCAGGGAGATCCGTCCCTCATAGGCAGTTTCGTGTCGGTTGAGGTCAAAAGGGCGAACAACTGGTGTCTCCACGGGGAGATCCTGGAGGTCGAAAAATAAACGTATCTTTGTCGGGAGGTCTCTAAATTGAAAGGCAGAAGCAAGGCTCTTCAGGTAGGTCTGATACTGTTCGGTCTGGTCTGTTTCGGCGTGGCTGGGGTTATGATAAGGACCTTCTCCGGTCGCTGGGTGGACGACGATGGCCCGACCGCCGTGGCTGGTCCGGCGCTTTCGTCACCGAAAACCGCCGAGCCTAAAGCGGAAGTCGCTGAGGTCGCACAGGTGTGGATTGTCTACGTCACCGGCGCGGTAAAATCCCCCGGGGTTTACCGCCTTCCGCCGGACAGCAGGGTCTTCCACCTGGTGGAGTCAGCCGGAGGTCTAGCAGCAGGAGCGGATGAGTCCGGCATAAACCTCGCCGCTCCTCTGTCCGACGGAGAGCACGTCCACGTTCCCCTCCGCGTCGATCAGGTGAGGGTGGGTGGTCAAGCCCTGTCAGGCCAGGCTCAAGGCGGTTATTCCGTCTCGACCCTCTCTCCTCCATCCGGGACCAAGGGCACAGCGAGGACCGGAATGGTCGACCTTAACAGAGGATCCCTGGCGGAGCTCCAGACCCTGCCTGGTATCGGACCTAAGACAGCCCAGGCCATAGTCTCATATCGGGAGGACGTGGGGCCCTTCAAATCGGTGGATGATCTCTTGAAGGTCAAGGGCATAGGGTCAAAAAAACTGGAGTCCATCCGTTCCATGGTGACGGTGAGGTAGTTGGATCTCCTGGCGGAGGCCCCGTTTCTGGTCGTGTTGGCCGCGACCTGTCTGTCCGTCGCTCTGTGGGGCTCGCCGATACCGTCCGGGGTTGTCGCTGGATTGGTCTCCCTGGGAGTCTCCTTCATCGTCTGTGCCAAATGGGACAGAGGGAGGTTTATCGTCGCCCTTATAGTCGCTATCGTCTCGGTTCTGTCCTCTTTGTGGTGCTCTCTAAGGCTTGAGACTGTGTCCATCCCTGTAGGGATGACCTCCGGCGAGGTGGTCATGGAGAGGTCCTGGGGCAGGAGGAAGGCCATGGTCATAAAGGGGGATCGTGGGGCGGTCGTGGCGAAGGTCTCTCCAGAAAAGTCCTTTTTGGAGGGGACGAAGGTGAGATGGACCGGAAAGGTCGAGCCCCTTATGGAGCCCAGGGCGGGAAACCCTTTCGACGAGAGGCGATATTGGTTGGCTCGTGGTGTAACGGGGGTTCTCGTTCCAGAGAAGATGGTTTACATTGGCGACGGTTGGGGGATACATTATCTCAGGTCTATCCTTCGGGATAGGATACACTCGTCCCTTCCCCCTCTTACGAGGGGATATCTTCTGGCGGCACTCTTAGGCGACAGGGACCCAGATTTGGTCGAGGACCATAGCAGATGGGGGACCGCCCATCTCCTGGCGGTCTCCGGCTTTCACGTTGGGTTGGTAGCCATCCTTGCCTGGGCCCTCCCATGGGGCGGAAGGTGGAAATGGCTGGTCGTATCCGCCCTCATGTGGCTGTACGTTCTCGTCGCAGGGGCGGCAGCGAGCGCCCTGAGGGCCGCCCTTATGGTTCAGGTCGCCCTTTTAGGTGTGGCCTTGGGCAGGCCCTCATCGGTGGTGAACTCGGTTGCAGTAGCCTCCATGTCACTTCTCCTCTACAGGCCATGGTGGTTCTGGGACCTTGGGTGGCGGCTGTCGGTTGTTGCAGCTCTGGCCATTTCGGCGCTTATGACCATAAGGATCGAACGAAGGTGGATAACCGCTCTTTCAGCTAGCCCTATTCTTTGGGCCGTGACCGCCCCTATGGTATCCGGGACCTTTAAAACGGTTCCTCTGGCAGGGGCCGTACTTAACGTTGTGGCTCTGCCCGCTTTTTCCGTGCTCTTGCCTCTAGCGGCGCTGTTCTCCATACCCTCCTTGGCGGGGATCCCGGGAGGCTCCCTTATAGTCGTTGTCCCTGAGGGGGCCTTCGCCCTTTGGCGATACGGGGCCTCCATGGTCGAGGGGCTTCCATCCCTGGGATGGTCGCCCTGGATGGTTATGTCGTCCTGTGCGTCCCTAGGAGCGATACTGTCGATCCGTTTTCGAGTTTCTCCCGTTAGATCGGGGATTTTGGCCCTGGCTTTGGCCTTCTTTGTAGTTTTTGTCTTTTCGTGAGAGAGGAGAGGGTTTATTTATGATTCTGACGATAGATGTAGGGAACACCACCACTGTGGTGGGGCTTTTCAGGGGAGATGAACTGGTTCGACACTGGCGTCTCGTCTCGGAGAGAAAAACCTCCGACGAGGTGGGCATACTGCTTTTGAACCTTCTCACGCTTTCCTCCATCTCCCCCTCGGAGATAAAGGGAGCTGCCCTGTCAAGCGTCGTCCCATCCCTGGATGGCATCATATCCGAGGCGGTCCAGAACTATCTTTCCGTCCCATGCCTTAAGGTGTCGTCCGACCTGGATCTGGGAATAGAGATAGCCTATAAAAATCGCTGGGAGGTTGGGGCGGACAGACTGGTCAACTCTGTGGCGGGAGTCTATCGTTATGGCTCTCCCCTGGTGGTGGTGGACTTTGGAACCGCCATAACCTTGGACGTAATATCGCCGGAAGGGGCGTATCTTGGGGGAACTATCTCACCGGGCCTTGTCACCAGCATGGACGCCCTGTTCGGAAAGACCTCCAAACTACCTCAGGTCGCGCTTGAGGCACCGGAGAGGGTCATAGGGGACAGTACTATGTTGGCCATACAGTCCGGGGTGGTCTACGGGACCGCGGGAGCGGTGGATGCCCTGGTTAAGAGGATATGGGATCAGCTTGGCGTCACCAGCCCCGTAGTGGCCACTGGTGGGCATGCCGCTACTGTGGCAAAGGTGTCCAGCACCATCACCTACGTGGATCACTGGCTTACTTTGGAGGGGCTGAGGCTGATATACTCCAGACTTGGGGGAGCGGTTTAAGGTATGGCGATAACCGTAGGACGTATCTCCATAGAAAACCCCCTGATGCTGTCCCCTCTGGCTGGTATCACCATCCCGGCTGTGAGGCGGCTTTTTTGGCGACTGGGCGTGGGCCTCGCTCACACCGAGATGGTAAGCTGTGCTGGGCTGATAAGGGACAACGGCAAGACAGAGAGGATGCTTCGCCGTTCTCCTGACGAGGGGCCTTTAGTTCTTCAGCTTTTTGCAGGCGACGTGGAGACCTTAGTCCGTGGGGCTGAGGTGGCTCTTTCCGGTGCGGATTACTTTCAGGCCATAGGCATAAATATGGCCTGTCCTATGCCTAAGGTGCTGAAAAAAGGGGCTGGAGCGAGGCTTTTAGACAGGATGGACATAGCGGTGGAGATGGTCAGGGAGCTTAAATCCCTGGGTCTCCCGGTCTGGCCTAAAATCCGAAAGATAGTCCCCGACGGAGACGGGCCCGATACCTTGCGGTTTACCTCGGCCCTGATAGATGCCGGGGCGGATAACGTGGGGATTCACGGTCGGACCGCGCCTCAGAGGTACGAGGGGAAATCCGATCCCGGTGAGATACTGAAGGTCGCCCGGGAGTTTCCCGGCATGATATCGGCCTCGGGGGATATGACCGATTTCGAGTCGGTATCGCACATGATGGATGGGCGCTGTGTCTCGGTGTTTATGGCTAGAGGGGCCATGTCCGATCCCTTCGTCATCCCCCGAATTAGGTCTAAGATGGGCTATAATATCGAGAATTGCCCCTTTGCACAGGAACCGACCCTGGAGGAGAGGGCGGGGCTTTTCGTCTCCCTAGCGGAGGATCTGGTGTCCCTCCATGGTGAGAGGGTTGCCCTTGTCATGTTAAAACGCTTTATGTCCGGTCTTTTTCGGGGAGTCCCCGGATGTGGGCCTTACAAAAGATCTATAGCCTCGGTCTCGGACTGGCCCCAAGCGATGGAGCTGGTCCTGGACTGGAGGCGATATTTTGAAAGGGGAATATGGAATGAGCGATATGGAACGGAACACTGTGATGCCGGAGGAGGAGATCCTCAGGCAGAGGCTCGATAAGCTGGGAAGGCTCAGGGAAGAGGAAGGCTATGATCCCTACGTCCACGAGACCTGGGACGTCAAACATACCCTGAACCAGATCAGGGCGGAGCACGACGATATCGAGGTGGACCAAAACCGAAAGGACGTGGAACTTTCCGTTGCAGGAAGACTCATGACGGTCCGTAAGCAGGGAAAGGCCTCCTTCGCCAACGTCCAGGACGAGACCGGCAATATGCAGCTCTACTTCCAGCTCGACGCAATGGGAGAGGAAGGCTACAGGTTCTTCAAAAAATGGATCGACGCAGGGGATATAGTGGGTATAGAGGGCCATCCCTTCAGGACCAAGCGGGGAGAGCTGACCATCGCTGTCACCCGTTGCGTCCTTCTCTGCAAGGCTATCAGGCCTCTTCCGGAGAAGTGGCATGGTCTAACCGACATGGAGATCCGTTACAGAAAGAGATATCTGGACCTTATGTCCAATCCAGAGGTAAGGGACGTTTTCCGCCAGAGGGCCAAGATCGTCGCCTCGGTTAGAAAGACACTGGAAGACCACGGGACTTTGGAGGTGGACACTCCGATCCTCTCCTACCTGGCAGGTGGGGCTAACGCCCGTCCTTTCGTGACCCATCACAACGCCCTGGACCTGGATATGTACCTGAGAATAGCCACAGAGCTTCACCTAAAGAGGCTTGTTGTGGGCATGATGGGCAGGGTCTACGAGATGGGCAAGAACTTCCGCAACGAGGGGATGGACGCCATGCACAACCCCGAGTTTACCGCCATGGAGGTCTATTGGCCCTACTGCGACTACAACGACATGATGGACCTCACCGAGGAGATAATAAGAAAGGCAGCTATGGACGCAAACGGCACCACCACAGTCACCTGGCAGGGGACCGAGCTGGATCTCTCCAGGCCCTTCAGGAGGGTGACAATGGTGGACCTGGTTAAGGAGCACTGCGGAGTGGACTTCGACGCCATAGAGACCGACGCCCAGGCCAGGTCTATCGCCGAGGGAGAGGGCCTTGCCGTGGAGGGCAACGAGAGCAAGTTCAAGGTCCTTCTGATGATGATAGAGGAGTTCGTGGAGAAGAAACTGGTTCAGCCCACTTTCGTCATGGGACATCCCACGGAGATCTCCCCTCTTTCCAAAAGAGATCCGGAAAAGCCCGACTACACCCACAGGTTTGAGCTGTTTGTCTGTGGCAGCGAGGTCGCCAACGGCTTCAGCGAGCTAAACGACCCAATCGACCAGAGGGCCAGGTTCGAGGACCAGGCCAGGCTGAAGGCAGAAGGAGACGACGAGAGCCACCCCTTCGACGAGGACTTTATCAACGCCATAGAGCAGGGACTTCCTCCGACGGGAGGGCTCGGTATTGGCATAGACAGGCTGATAATGTTTTTGACCGACAGTCGCTCCATAAGGGACGTCATACTGTTCCCGACGATGAAACCCAAGGCGTGATACCTATGGACAGTGTTCCCTCGGAGGTTCTTAAGCGATATCAGGACCTAAAGGAGGCCATCGCCGGCCACGATTATCTCTACTACGTTCTGGACAGGCCTGAGATAGACGACGACGGTTACGACGCTCTGATGAGGGAGTTGCTCCGCCTTGAGGCGGAGCAACCGTCTTTAATATCCCCTGACTCCCCCTCCAGAAGGGTAGGGGGAAAGCCCCTTGACGGTTTTGAGAAAGTCCGCCATTCCCAGCCTATGCTGAGCCTTGACGACGTTTTCGACCTACAGGAGCTGGAGGGCTATCTGAGGAGGGCCCAGGGCTCGGCAGAGCCATTCCCCTGGGCCTGCGAGCTGAAGATAGACGGCCTGGCGGTTTCCCTTACCTACGTAGAAGGGGTCTTCGTCAAGGGAGCCACCAGAGGG
>JAQUTB010000086.1 GCA_028709985.1 Dethiosulfovibrio sp. | reverse complement strand
GGCCGACGGAAAGGTCCACCTAGTCAGCGTGGAGACCGCCGCCGCCTCGGCCCTTACAGGGGTCATAACCGATCCCAGGACCTTAGGGGAGCCTCGGAAGATCGCCGTGCCCGAGCGGTTCGAGATAGACGACCGCATGGTCATATGGCCCCCGGAGGACCGGTCGTCGGTGGAGGTCCTTAGGGGCCCGAACATAAAGCCCCTTCCGGTCTTTCCCCCTATGGGAGATGTCCTTAAAGGGGAGGTCCTCCTGAAGGTGGGGGACAATATCACAACCGACCACATAATGCCAGCGGGAGCCAAGATCCTCCCCCTTAGGTCCAACATACCGGCTATATCGAAACACTGCTACGCCACGGTGGACCCTTCCTTCCCGGAACGGGCCATGTCCGCAGGCGGTGGAGTAATCGTCGGAGGGCAGAACTACGGCCAGGGATCCAGCAGAGAGCACGCCGCACTGGCTCCTCAATATCTGGGCATAAAGGCGGTTATAGCCCTCTCCTACGCCCGTATCCATCGCCAGAATCTGATAAACTCCGGCATATTGCCCCTCCTATTCCGGAGCCAGGAGGACTACGAGAGGGTGAAGCAGGGGGAGGTAGTTACGATAGACAACCTTATGAGCCAGATCGACGGGGGCACGATCTCCGCGACTTTCGAGCTGTCCGGCGATATGACATTGATAAACGACCTGTCGAAGAGGCAGAGGGGCACGATCAAAGCGGGGGGAACTCTGAACGTGGCGAGGGCGGCGTTGATGGATGACTGAGCTTCGGGAGCTGGTGCTGTCGTCTGAGCTTGAGGACAGGAGGGGCCTTCTTCAGGCCCGTGGCCTCTCTGTGCCTACAGGACAGGGCCTGATGCTGGGGGCCTTCGAGGGCGACCGGCTCGTCGGCACCGGATCGCTCATAGGGTCGGTGATACAGGGTGTAGCGGTGGAGCCGGAACTGGAGGGCGAGGGGGTCGCCGTCTCTTTGATCTCCTCACTCATATCCAGGGCGGTTTCCCTCGGCATGGGCCATCTTTTTCTGTTCACCAAGCCGTCGGAGGAGAGGAGCTTCTGCCACATGGGCTTCTCCCCTGTGGCGTCGGTGGAGGGAGCGTCGCTTCTGGAGTGGGGCAGGCCTGGGATCGAGGACTTTCGCTCGGGGCTCAGGGCAATTGCTCCAGGTCGTCCCTGTGGGGCTGTGGTGGTCAACTGCAACCCCTTCACTCTGGGACACCGGTGGCTCATAGAGAGGGCCTCCCAGGGGGCGGAAGAGGTTTTCGTCATGGTGGTGGAGGAGGATCGCTCGGTCTTTCCCTTCGCCGATCGGTTTAGGCTGGTGAAGGAAGGTGTCGCAGACTTGTCCAACGTCACGGTGATACCAAGCGGTCCCTACGTCATATCCTCCGCGACCTTTCCGACCTACTTCACCAAGGGAGGGGAGGCATCGTCGGTCCACGCCTCGTTGGACCTCACGATATTCGCCACGAAGATAGCCCCTCCTCTTGGGGTGGTGCGCCGTTTCGTGGGATCAGAGCCGATCTGTCCCCTGACGGGGATCTACAACAGGATAATGAAAGAGACCCTTCCTCCTCTGGGGATAGAGGTCGTGGAGCTTCAGAGGATAGAGTCGGGGGAACATGTCGTCAGCGCGTCGTTAGTGAGGGATCTACTGAGCCGAGGTGAGATGGGACAGGTTCGGGAGCTGGTCCCAGACGTGACATGGGCTTACTTAGTGGAGCGAGCCAAGAAGATAAAGGAGTGATGTATATGGACGTTAAAACGTCGGTAGCTGGGACTTTGGAGTCCAGCGATGTCATGGTGAGCTACTCCCCGTCCGATTCGGACCTGGAGATAGTGGTCGAGAGCATAGTCGTAAAACAGAGGGGAAGGCTCATAAGGTCGGTCCTGGAGGAGATAACCTCCAACAGAGGAGTATCTAAAGGGGTGTTGACGGTCCAGGACAGGGGAGCTTTAGAGTGTACCTTGAGGGCAAGGGTGGAGACAGCACTGGACAGGGCGGGGCTCACCCTGTAGTGATGGCGCCGTTTCGTCAGGCCATAGCCGATCTGGCCGTTCGGGCCCTGATCCACGAGGCCGCCGCCCATCCCAAGCCCGGCCTGGTGACCTCCCTGTCCAAGGGGGCCCACAGGGACATGGATTTCGACTCCTTTTTGTCCAGCGCCCTGGCCCTCAGGCCGTTCTTCGTCGAGGTGGCGCAAATTGGCTGGGATACTTTCGAGCAGCCTCCCTCGGACTGTCTGGGCGAGCTTAAGAGGGCTGGATTAGCGGCAGAGAACGACATGAGACGGGCCACCGGAGGGGTCAACACCCACAAGGGGGCCATCTTCTCCATGGGGCTGATGGTCGCCGCCACGTCCAGGGGTCTTCGGTCCGGCGTGGTCCTCTCCCCTGAGGCCCTGACCGATATAGGGGCCTCATTCGTGGCCGGGATAGTACGAAGAGAGCTTGGCTCCATAACCGAGGCTCGCTCCGCCGGAGAGAGGCTGTATCTTTCCCGAGGGGTCAGAGGAGTCAGAGGGGAGGCGGAGGACGGCTTCCCCTCCGCCTTGGTGGCCCTCAACGTCCTGAGAGGTCGTCAAGATCCCCTTTCAAGCTTCTCCCTCTGCGACGGACTTCTGTCGGTGATAGCCCTGGGGCAGGATACCAACGTCCTCAATCGGGGAGGGGAGACGGAAATGGCCTCTTTGGCTAGTCTCGCCAAAGAGGCCATAGGTGCAGGTGGAGCGGGGAGCCCACCAGGCAGGGAGGTTGTCTCCAAAATGGAGTCCTACTGCCTGGATAGATGGCTCAGCCCAGGTGGGAGCGCCGATATGCTAGCTCTGGCCATCTACCTGCTGTTGGTGGAGAGGGAAGCGCCCTACTTGCTTTCCTTGTAGCTCCTCAGCACCGACAGTACAGAGTCGATGTCCGAGGCTGTGTGGTCGCCGGCGACCTGGAAACGGATTTCCTCGTCGCCCTTGGGGACCACGGGGTAGTTCAGCCCTGTGGCCAGGACGCCGTTCTCCCTCAGGTAGGACACAAGCCTTGAGGTCTCGTCTGTGTCCCTGACCATAAGGGGAACAACCGGGTGCTCTCCCTCTATGACCTCGAAGCCCAGGTCCTTCAGCCCGTTCTCGAACCGGCTTGTCATGGCCCTCAGGTGCTCCAGTATGGTCCTGCCCTCCTGGCTGTCCAGGATCTCCAGGGCCTTCAATGTAGCAGCGGCCTCCCCTGCGGAGATGGGGTTGGAGTAGATGTACATGGGAGCGTGCTCCCTGAGGTAGGTCACAACCGACTTGGAGGAGACCACATACCCTCCGTTGACTCCGTAGGCCTTGCCCAGAGTTCCAATGAGGATGTCCGCCCTTCCCCCTGTGTACTCCTCGGTGCCCCTTCCTGTGTTACCGAAAGCTCCGACTCCGTGGGAGTCGTCCACCACCAGTATGGCGTTCTCCGGGAAAAGGTGGTCGTGACGGCGTATTGTGGCCTCTATCTCCTTAAGGGGAGCGTGGTCCCCTCTCATGCTGAATATCCCGTCTGTGACCACTATGAGCCTCTTGGCGCCTTTCGCCTCCAGTATCCTGGTCTCAAGCTCGGACACGTCGTTGTGGCGGTAAACCGACTTGGAGACCGGGCGGGAAAGCTTTATGGCGTTTATGATGCAGTTGTGGTTGAGCTCATCGCTTATAACCGCCGTGTCCTTGGTTATAAGCGAGGTCAGGACGCCGTTTACGGTCATGTAGGCTGAGCTGAAGGCCATGGCCTCCTCCCTGCCGTGGAACGCAGCCAGCTTCTTCTCGAGATCCCTGTGGGGACGGAAGGTGCCGCTTATGAAGCGGACCGCTCCAGGTCCTACGCCGTAGCTGGTTGCCCCGTCCTCCTCGGCCTTCCGGAGGTCGTCCCTGAGGGTAAGGCCAAGGTATGAGTTTGAGTTCATCCTGATGAAGGGCTTGTCGCCGTAGCCTTTGACGAAATATCTAGGCCCCCTGTCTCCCTCGGGCTTGGACACTTTCTCTATTATGAGTTCCTTACCCTTTGCCCTTCCCGACTCCCTGAGCGCGGCCAGGTCCGACGATAAAGTCGCTTCCAGTCTGTCTATCATCGTTTAAGTCTCCTCTCCGATTAGAACGGGTCTAGCTAAGCTTGGCCCGGAGTTTCTCAAGCATATCGACGGTCATGGCCTCCATGTCGTACTTGGGGTTCCAGTCCCATTCCTCCCTGGCGGCGGTGTCGTCGATGGAGTTGGGCCAGGACTCGGCGATGGCCTGTCTTGCTGGGTCAACGTCGAAGTCCAGTTTGAACCCTGGCACGTGCTTCTCGACAGCGGCCGCCAGCTGGTTTGGCTCGAAGCGCATGGCTGTTATGTTGAAGCAGCACCTGTGGATCAGCCTGGAGGGGTCCGCCTCCATGAGGTTTATAACCCCGTCCAGGGCGTCGGGCATGTACATCATGTCCATATAGGTCCCGGGGGCTATAAAGCTGGTGTAGCTGCCCTTTTTCACCGCATCGTAGTAGATGTGTACGGCGTAGTCGGTGGTGCCACCTCCTGGAGGTGTGTCGTAGGAGATAAGCCCAGGAAAGCGGACTCCTCTGGTGTCCAGACCGTATTTGTGGTTGTAGTAGTCGCAGAGGAGCTCTCCGGCGGTTTTGGCCACGCCGTATATGGTGTTTGGCCTCTGGATTGTGTCCTGAGGGGTCTTATCCTGAGGGGTTGAGGGGCCGAAGGCGGCTATAGAGCTGGGAAAAAAGAAGGAGCAGTTCTCCTGCCTGGCGACCTCGAGGGCGTTGTAGACTCCGTTCATGTTCACCTCCCAGCCGAGCTGGGGGTTTTTCTCCGCGTTTGCGGACAGGATTCCGGCCAGGTGGAGTATGGTGTCGGCCTTATGGGCCTTGACTATCTCAGCGAGCCTGGTTCCGTCTCTGACGTCCAGTATGTCGAAGGGCCCATCCCCAAGCCTCTCGGACCCCTCCTTTTTCAGGTCCGTCGCCATCACCGCAGAGCTACCGTACTCGTTTCTGAGCCTACGGATAAGCTCCATTCCTATCTGTCCCAGTCCTCCGGTTACAACGATACGCTTCATATGTGTACTCCTCCTTGAGATAGGGTCACGCAAATAAGGGGAGAGCGCGCTCTCCCCTAAGGGTTATTGACGTTACGGTCTAGGCTAGTCTCCCGCTCCCATCGCAGGTTCCGTCGTCGATGCGGGCTTGGCGTCTTTGCCGGTGAGCTTGTTGACAAGTATAGCTATTGCTCCGTCTCCTGTCACGTTGCAGGCGGTTCCGAAGCTGTCCTGGGCCAGGTAGAGGGCTATCATCAGCGACAGCATGGTCGGGCTGAAGTGAAGCATGGACTCAAGGACACCAAGTGCTGCCATGACCGCTCCCCCTGGGACTCCAGGGGCTGCCACCATACAGATGCCGAGCATCAATATGAACGGGAACATGGTTGCGAAGGACACGTCCATGCCGTGAAGCATCATCACCGCGATGGAGCAACTGGCCAGGGTTATTGTACTCCCTGAAAGGTGGATCGTGGCGCAAAGGGGAACCACGAAGTCAGCGACATCCTCTCTGACACCGTTGGTCTTGGTCTGCGCAAGGGTAACCGGTATGGTGGCGGCAGAGGACTGGGTCCCTATTGCGGTGAAGTATGCAGGAAGCATGTTCTTTATGGCCTTGAAGGGGTTAACCCCCGCGAAGGATCCGGCTATAAAGTACTGGATCAGCAACATGGCTACGTGCAGGGCTATTATGACGACGTAGACTTTCATAAACACCGACATGATGGTCTGGACCTCTCCACCGTAGGTGATGTTAGCGAATATGCCGCAGATGTGGAAGGGCAGCAGAGGGATGATGATGGACGATATCAGCCTGGCTATGATGTTCTGGAACTCGTGCATAATCTCGTTCATCTTCTTGCCCTCTGTGACGGCCATGCCTATGCCCAAGGTGAAGGCCATAAGAAGGGCGGTCATGACTCCCATGAGGGCGGGCATCTCCACGACGAAGAAGGGAGCTAAAAGGGCCTCCTCCGGGTTGCCGTGGGTGGCAGTCTCCGAGACCATCGCTCCGACCTTGAGGATCTGTGGGAAAATCGAGCTGTCCACGAAGAAAGCCAGAGTTCCGGCCAAGACAGTCGATCCATAGGCGATAGCCACAGTGAGACCGAGGGTCCTCCCTGCGGTCTTGCCCAGGTCTCCGATCCCTGGGGCCACGAAGCCCACTATGATAAGGGGTATACAGAAGCCGAGGAAGTTACCGAAAAGCCCGTTGAAGGTGGCCAGTGCCCTGACGACCATCTCGGGGGCAAACTTGCCGATAAGGATACCGGCGATGATGGCGATTATCAGCTTGGGAAGAAGTCCCAACTTTCCTTTTCCGCTCATAAGCAGTCCCTCCATGTACAAATATGATGTTTTACCTTCCAGTAATGATCATATATTGTTTCATCCTGTGGGACCATCGGTGAAGCGGGACGTAGGGCTTCCTCTTTGGCTGATGTTTTCTAGGGCTTTGGGGAAGTTCACCTGTTGAACGAGATAAGGCCCTCCCTAATTGCGTATTTTACCAGATCGGCCAGATTGTCCAAACCCAGTTTTTGCATGATGTGCTGTCTGTGGGTCCCTACCGTCTTGGAGCTCAGGTGAAGCTGATCCCCTATCTCCCTGTTGGTCTTCCCCTCGGCCAGAAGGACCAGTATCTCCAACTCCCTGGGGGTCAGTGGTTCCTGTTCCCCGGGGGATTTTATGGAAGACACGTACAGCTTGGCCACTATGTGGGATATGCTTGGGCCCAGGTACATCTCGCCCCTCATCACCTTGCGGACCGCCTCGACCAGCTCGGTGGACGCACAGTCCTTAAGCAAAAAGGCGAGGGCCCCGGCCTTCAGCATCTCCGAGACGAAGCTCCTGTCCGCGTACATAGAGAGCGCCACAACCCTGGACAGTCCCTCGTCCACTATGGTCCTGGTGGCCTCT
>JAQUTB010000085.1 GCA_028709985.1 Dethiosulfovibrio sp. | reverse complement strand
GGACCTGCCAATCGGGGTGGACATAGAGACGGTGACGTATCAGAGCGACTTGGTTAGGGACGCCGTGCAGGGCTTCGTGGTCAACCTGGTCGAGGCTGTAGTGATAGTGATAGTGCTCCTGGTGGTCTTCATGGGCACGGTCAGTGGACTCCTCATGGGGGTAATACTGCTTCTCACTATAGCTGGAACATTCGTGGCCATGAGGATGATAGGCATAGAGCTCCACAGCGTATCTTTAGGGGCCCTCATAATATCGTTGGGTATGCTTGTGGACAACGCTATCGTCGTCACAGAGGGAATATTGGTGGGAATCTCCGCTGGGAAGGACGGTAAGGCGACGGCCTCTCGGATCGTGGAGGAGACCAAATGGCCCCTTCTGGGAGCTACCGTAGTCGCCGTTTTGGCATTCGCAGCCATAGGCCTGTCCCAGGACGTCACAGGGGAGTTTTGCCGAAGCCTCTTTCAGGTCGTGGCTGTGTCATTGCTGATATCCTGGATTTTGGCCATAACCGTGACCCCACTCTTGGCGGTGATGTTTCTTAAACCCGAGAGCGACGGGGGGCAAAAAGACGGTCGATTCTACTCCTTTTACAGGGGATTTCTCGTTAAGTGCGTGGATCGGCGAAAGCTTACCCTGGGGTCCATGGTCGTTTTGCTAGTTCTGGCCCTGTGGGGATTTCGTTTCGTCGGTCAGAGTTTCTTCCCGGACACAGTGAGGGATCAGTTCATGATCCAATATTGGCTTCCAGAGGGCACCGACGTCACCAGGACCGCTCAGGATCTGGTCGAGATCTCGGAGCATCTTCTTGAGGACGAGCCATCCGTGGCTTCCGTGGCGGCCTTCGCGGGGGAGGGACCCCTTCGATTTTACCTCGCCTTCGAGCCCGAGCTTCCCAACAGCTCCTACGGCTTTCTTTTGGTGACCGTTAAAGACTACGAGGCAATAGGTGGAATAATGGCAAGGCAATCGCTCTGGACCGCCGAGGCCTTTCCCGACTCGGAGGCCCGGTTCGAGAGGTTCAAAAAAGGGCCTGGGGTCGGAGCAAAGGTCAAGCTCAGGATAACCGGCGACGACCCCTCGATGCTGAGAGGGCTGTCCTCGCAGGTGAGGGCCATAATGGCCCAGGATCCGGCGGGGGTGGACATCAGGGACGACTGGAGGCAGAAGGTCAAGGTATTGGTCCCGGAGGTGGATGAGGCCAGGGCGAGGCGTTCTGGCCTCACCAGGGCGGAGGTCGCGGGAGCCCTGAAGGGCAACTTCGACGGTCGGCCCGTAGGGGTATACCGTGAGGGGGACAACCTGCTTCCCATAATGGTCAGGGCTCCTGAGGCTGAGAGGCGAGACCTCGACTCGGTGGAGGACGTCCAGATATGGAGCAGAGGGCTGAGGCGTTTTGTGCCAGCCAGTCAGGTGCTCTCAGGGCTTGAACTTGAATGGGAGGATCCAGTTATCTGGCGTAGGAATCGCTCAAGGGTCATAACCCCTCAGTGCGATCCCTTGATTGGGACCGCCGAAGAGCTTCGTAAGAGGATCCTACCTGTCGTAGGCTCTCTAGAGCTGCCACACGGCTACGATATGGTCTGGGGAGGGGAGTTCGAGGACTCAAAAACCTCTCAAGATGCCCTGTTAAAGCCCTTTTTGCTCAGCTTCGTCCTCATGATAGTGGTGGTTATGGGGCTCTTCAACGGCTTCAGACAGCCAGCGGTTGTCTTCCTGTGCCTGCCTTTGGCCGCCATAGGGGTAACCCTCGGGCTTTTGGTGACGGGCCAGAGCTTCGGATTCATGGCCCTGTTGGGATACCTCAGCCTTGCTGGAATGCTCATCAAAAACGCCATAGTCCTGCTCGACCAGATAGAGCTTGAATTGGCCCAGGGCAAGGCCCGATTCTCCGCGGTTATGGAGGCCTCCATGGGCAGAATTCGTCCTGTCATGATGGCGGCCATGACCACCGTTCTCGGCATGGCACCGTTGGCCCTGGACGATTTCTTCGCCGCCATGGCCGTGACAATAATGTTCGGTCTCACCTTCGCCACGGTGCTGACACTCATAGTGGTTCCGGTGCTCTACTGTGCCCTGTACGGAATATCCTCAAAGGAGACCTCTCATGGCCCGCAGAACCCGTGAGGAAGCCGCCAAGACCAGGGAAAAGCTTCTCTCCGTGGCTACGGAGCTTTTCTCGAAAAAAGGGGTGGACGGAGTGACGCTGGTGGAGATCGGCAAAGAGGCGGGCTTCACCAAAGGGGCGCTGTATCGCCACTTCGGCGGAAAGCCGGGGCTCTTGAAGGAGCTAATGGACTACGGGGCGGAGAAGGTGGATCTCTTAGAGGAGTCGTGCCTGAGCGGTTCCGGTGATCCAATGGAGAGGCTCAGGAAAATGGTGATGGAGGAGATGAACGTCTGCGAGGGCCATCAGGAGCTACAGAGAATCCTGGCGGTCTTCCTGGATCGAAGAAGCCTCGCGGAGGACCAGGGAATACTGCTGTCCATAGAGTCCCTCAGGGACAGGACCATCGGTAGAATAAGGGCGGTGCTTGAGGAGGCGAAGGATCTGGGGCGTATTTCCTGCGAAGTCGACCTTACCGTGGCGGCTGAGACCCTAAGGCTACTGATATTCGGACTTATGGAGAGGAAGCTCTACTCCTCCTATCCCTACTCCCTGCCCTCTCAGGCCGAGCCAGTTTTAGAGCTGTTCTTCAGAGGGTTAAGGCCCTAGAGTGAGAGAGCCCCATGGTCCAGTGACCATGGGGCTCTCTCTGTAAGGAGTTGTTGTGTGAGTGAGTGTGTGTGGTGTTTTTGTAAGGAGGTTGCGCGCGTGTCGTTCTATGTCGGTAATTATAGACCTAGTTTGACCCTGGACAATCGGCAAAGTCCCCATCATTTTTTCAGGTAGAACTACCTATCCTATCGACCGGATTCTGTGTCGTGGTCCTAGCCCTCCGATCCGAGGTTAGAACACGAAAAAGGCCCTGGGTTGGGGGACCCTGGGCCTTCCTCTATAAGGAGTTGTTGAAGAAGTGTGTGTGGTGTCTTTTAGGAGGTTATTCGCCTCTCGCTCTGTGGCCCAATTATAAGGTAGAGACTGTCCCAGATCATCGGGAGAAACCCCATATTTTGAGTAGGTAAATATACCTAGAACATCGCAACGTCTTATCGTCAGGGCCATAATGCCATATAATCCTGTACGAGCGATAAAACAAACGACGGAGGTGTTATCTTGACGATGAACTGCATAATACACCGGGGCAACGACCCTTTTTTCAACTTAGCTATGGAAGAAGTCCTCTTCGATCGGTCCTCCCGCACCGGCGAGGGCTACATACTCCTCTGGAGGAATGCCCCCACCGTGGTGGTGGGTCGGTTCCAAAACGCCGCAGGGGAGGTCAACGAGCCCTTCCTGAGGGAAAAGGGCGTCTCTGTGGTCAGACGGACCACCGGAGGCGGGGCGGTCTATCACGACCTTGGCAACCTCAACTACACCTTTATCCTCCCGGTGGGCGACCGTGACTCCAAGGGGCTGGACTTCGCCCTCTACACCAGGCCTCTCCTGGACTACCTGGAGGAACTGGGGGTAAAGGCGGAGCTAACCGGCAGAAACGACCTCACCATAGAGGGAAAGAAGTTCTCCGGCAACGCACAGCACATAAGCAAAGACACCATGCTCCACCACGGAACCATACTGTTCGACACCTGTCTTGAGGACGTGGCGGCTTCCCTGTCGGTGGACCCAGAGAAGTTCAAATCCAAGGGAGTGGCGTCGGTCAGGAGCCGGGTCACCAACGTGGCCCCCCATCTTCCCAGCCCTATGACCATGGACAGCTTTATAGAGGGGCTGATGGCCCACTTCGCCGCTCCCTTCGGCCAGGCCCCAAGGGCCTTAAACGACGACGAGGAAAGAGCCATATCCGCCATGAGGGAGTCAAAATACGCCACATGGGACTGGGTGTGGGGAAGCTCCCCTCCCTTCTCTCTGACCGCGGAGCGTCGCTTTGAGAAGGGCAAGGTCCAGATCTATCTGGACGTAAAAGATGGAATTATCTCCGACGCCGCCATAAGGGGAGACTTCTTCAGCGTCCAGGATCCCTCGGGCCTTGAGGAGGCCCTGAGATCGGTGAAGTTCGACCGGGAATCGGTTGCCTCCGCCCTTCAGGGCCTGGACGTGGAACGTCACCTAATGGGTATCTCCAGGGAGGACCTTATAGATCTGGTGATGAGCTGATGGGCCCCAGCTTCAGGACCATCGACGTCGACGACGTCACACTGGCCTACGCCGTGGCGGGACAGGGCGAGCCGCTCCTTCTGATAATGGGCTTCGGTGGGACCATGGACTACTGGGGCTTCCCCTTTCTCTCCCACCTGGCGAAGAGCTTTAAGGTCATAGCCTTCGACAACCGTGGTGTCGGCGAAAGCTCTCTGGGGACCGAATCCCCCTCTATCTCTCGGTTTGCCCTGGACGCGGCGGGCCTTCTGGACCGCCTTGGCTATCCCTCCGCCCACGTCCTGGGTTGGTCCATGGGGGGATACATCGCCCAGGAGCTTGCCCTTGAGAGGCCCGACCTTCTGAGACGACTGGTCCTGTACGGAACCTGTTCGGACCACCGGGCGGCCCTGGCCGCCAGAAAAGAGGCATTCGGAGAGCTGATGGACACCTCCCTGTCGGATCAGGGTAGGACCGAGGTCGCCCTCAGGATGCTGTTCCCCACGACCTGGCTCCAGGAACATCCCGGTTTTGCCCAGGCCTTCGTCTCTCGGCCTATGACGGTCTACTCCCGATGCGCCGATGGAATCGCGGGCCAGGTGGAGGCCATAGCCTCCTGGGAGGGGTGTACCTCAAGGCTGGGCAGGATAAACGCCAGGACCTTGGTCATAGCTGGAGAGATGGACCACGTTATACCGCCGGAGCTTTCAAGGAAGACCGCCGAGCTGATACCTAACGGCGGATACGACTCCTTCCCCGACGGAGGTCACGGCCTGATCTACCAGTATCCCAAAGAGCTGGCCCAGATGGCGGCGGATTTTTTAGGGGCCTGATCTTAGACATGGACCAAGAGCGAAGGGAAATGATCGAGAAGGCCAGGAGACACAGAAACAGGCGGACCTTCAGGGCCGCCACTCCTGTGATGAAGGGCCCCGATCCCGATAAGGTCCACCCCAGAAGGCGGTACTCCCAGCTGGTGTTCCTGAAAAACGTGGTCAAAAGCCCAAACATAATCGTCGGAGACTACACCTACTACGACGACATCCGAGGGGACAGGCCCCTGGAGTTCGAGAAAAACGTTATCCACTCGGCTCAGGAAAAGCTGATCATCGGCAAGTTCTGTTCCATCGGTGCGGAGACGGTGTTCGTCATGAGCGGTGGAAACCACCCTATAGACAACGTGAGCACCTACCCCTTCGGCCTCATGGGCAGCGGCTGGGAGCCAGCGACATTCAGACCGGTCCTAAAGGGAGATATAACGATAGGAAACGACGTCTGGATCGGCTTTCGGGCCACAGTCCTAGGGGGCGTCAAGGTAGGTGACGGAGCGGTCATAGGGGCAGGGGCGGTGGTCACAAAAGACGTCCCTCCCTACACGGTTGTGGGGGGAAACCCGGCGTCGGAGATAAAAAAACGCTTCGACGACCTCACCATAGAGATGCTCCTGAAGGTGAGGTGGTGGGACTGGCCGCCGGAGAAGATCACCAGAAACGTAAAGGTTCTATCGTCGCCTTCGGTGGAGGACCTGGAGCGGTGTCGGTAGGGCATAGTGGACCCCATTTTGTCGCCGGAGGACGACGTAGTTCTGGGATGTGTTGACAACAGGTGTACATGAACGTATATTGATCGTATATACAGAGAGGAGGGGTAATATGAAAGAGGTTCAGACCAGGGATGCCTCCATAAATATCAGGGCTTTGCCGTCACAGAGGAGCCTTATCGACAGGGCGGCGGCGGCTCGAAACAAGACCCGATCGGATTTTATGCTCGAGGCCGCCTGCAACGAAGCGGAAAATGTGTTGCTCGATCGAAGGCTTTTTTGCCTCGACGACGATAGTTTCGACGCTTTTGAGGCCGCGTTAAGGGCTCCTGTCAAGGACAACCCCTCTCTTGCGGCCCTTTTAGACAGGAGATCTCCATGGGAGATCTGACCGCCCCTGAGCCCATAGGTCCTGGACATATAGTCGATAGTTTCGACTGTGGAACCGACTCCCTTAACCGCTGGATTCGGGGGCAGGCGTTGAAAAACGAACTCTCCGGGGCGTCCAGGTCCTTCGTCGTATGTGAGGAAATTCGTGTGGTCGGATATTACGCCTTAGCGGCGGGAAGCGTCCTCCGACAAAACGCTACGGGAAAGATCAGACGTGCCATGCCCGATCCCATTCCCGTGATGGTCCTAGGTCGCTTGGCGGTGGACCTTCGATTCCAGGGATCGGGCCTGGGAAGCGCTCTTCTGAGGGACAGCGTTTTGCGCACCTACGCCGTATCCAAGGAGGTCGGAATCCGGGCTCTGCTGGTTCACGCCCTGTCGGAGGAAGCTAAAAACTTTTACCTTCGCCACGGTTTTCGTTGTTCTCCCATAGAGCCCCTTACTCTGATGCTGGGCCTTCAGGAGATCGGCGTCTTTATTGGTGAAAAGTAAAATCTCTAAAGGAGGTCCTGTAGGATGGGTATCACTGCGATGAAACTCAAGGACAGAGCCATGGTTCTAGGGGCGAATCTGGTGGGCATAGCCGACGTGTCATCTCTCGAGGTCCCCTTTGATAGGGCCATCTCCGTCGCCGTAGCGTTGAACCGGGATATCGTCTCCTCTGTTGGACAGGGTCCCCATGTCGAATATCAGGCCGAATATCTGTCGGTTAACGCCAAGATAGACCAGGTGCTTGGGGAAATCCTGCGCTGGATTCAGGGCGAGGGCTACGCCGCCGTAGTGGAGCCAGCGTCATCGCCTAACTTTGACAGGGAAAAACTGGCTGCTGCTTTCCCCCACAAGACCGCCGCGACTATGTCGGGGCTCGGCTGGGTCGGAAAAAACGCCCTCTTGGTGACGAAAGAGTACGGCTCTGCCGTTCGGCTTGGGACGGTTTTTACCGATGCCCCTCTTCAGGCCGACGTCCCTCAGACC
>JAQUTB010000084.1:1312-7103 GCA_028709985.1 Dethiosulfovibrio sp. | reverse complement strand
AAAGCGGCACAGTTGACGTGATCATCTCCGACTGTGTTATAAATCTATCTCCCGACAAGAAAAAGGTGTTGAAGGAGGCATTCCGAGTCCTCCGTCCTGGTGGTCGCTTCTGTGTCTCCGACACAGTCTTTCTCCGTCCCGTTACGGATCGAATCATAAAAAACCTCGCGGCATGGTCAGGCTGTATCTCGGGAGCTCTCCAAGAGGTGGAGTACACGGAGAACATGAAAGAGGCTGGCTTTGAGGATATCGAAGTGCGACGCACGAGAATATATCACACCGCAGCCTTCCCTGAACTCTCTATCGAAGAGCAAAACGAGATCGACGGTGCGTTGGCCAGTGCGATTATCATGGGGAAAAAACCACCTGTGAACCACTAAAGACACGCGAAAGGCCCTGTCCCAGAGAGGACAGGGCCTTTCGCTATTGGGCGGACTTAAGCCATATGGCGACATTACGCCCATCCAGGGGAAGGGCAACCGGATCAGGCGTCACGAAAAGGATCTCCCTCAGGGGGGACTCTATCCTGCCATAAAGGGCGTAGTCCCGGCCATCCTCCAGGACGCTGGGGCGATATATTAGCTTGAAGGGCAGGGGAACCTGCTCTCCCCCCAAACGCCTGGACACGGATGCCACGGGCCTTCTTGTGGAGCCGGGGGTGACGTCGAAGATAGCTACCACCAGGGAACATCCCTCAGGCAGAGCAATTCTCTCCCTGTAGGAGACCTCCCCGACGATGGTCTCGTGATCGTAAAGCTCCGAAGCCAAAAAGACCGCTATCACCACCATAAGACCGCCGATTATCATGGCAACGACTCTTTTAGTATGTATGGGCCATACCTCCTCTCATTACTCTATTCACCTATACATTATATCATCGGAACTTTTGTCATAAGTAAAAAGGCGAGACATCAGGGGCCGACAGGTCCCCGATGTCTCGCCTTAAATCAGAGTCTAGCTATCTCTTGCGGAGTGCCATAGCGAAAACGGGCATCAGCATCAAAACCCCTAGTGGCGCAAACCCCACGTTACAGCCGCTGGAGGAAGACGTCCCAGCGGAGGACGCCACGGTCACGTCGGTTTGGGCTTTGGCCTGACCGGCTATCGTAGCGGTCAGGGACGACGTTCCGGCCTTTATCCCAGTAACCTCGACAACAGGGCCGGTCGATTTGTTCAGGCTGAGGACTGAGGAATCACCGACGGTCCAGGAAACCTGAGCGTCCGGCAGGACATCCAAGCTGACGATCCTGACGTGACTATCGGAGGTATTCAAGCTGAGAGGGCTCATAGCGACCACCTCGTTGGGGTCACTTCCCCAGTCCCTCATCCCACCGGAATAATCCTTCACCGAGCCGTATCCTCTGCCGAGCAGGGCAGTGGCAGCTGCGGCACTGGTCCCCCCGATGTTGCAGTAGACTATGACGGTCTTATCCTTGGCGAGGCCCACGGACGCCAGGTCCAGGTCGGACGACGCCTTCAACGATGCCAAGGGGACGTTTATAGCGCCAGCTATATGCCCGGCGGTGGCCCCTGATACATAGGTTTTAAGCCCGTCAAAATAGTCCTTGGGACGTACGTCTACCAACACGAATCCCGCCTTGCCAACGTTGGATTTGACGTAAGATCTGTCGACTATCCCCACCGAGGGGGAAGGATCGGGTAAGCTTCCACCCGTAAAAGTCACCCTTATAAGGGCATCGCTGGCAATGGACTCCACCGTGTAGGAGTAGGGAGTCGTCTTTTTTGACTCGGCGGTCACGTCGATGTCGTTTATGGTCACCCTCTCAAGGTCTTTGCCCGAATCGGGTCGGAAGGTAAATGTTCGGCTAGTTCCCTTGTCCATAGGGACAGGACCTATAGGGCTTACGGAACCACCGGAGCTAGCTTCAATAGTAACAGTGAACTGATCCACCGGATCATCACATGGTCCTCAGCCTTTGGCAAAAGCAGCTGATGCGAGCGCTACGGACAGGGCGAGGAGCAGGACCCAAGCTCCCAGTTTGGACTTAAAACACACTCTAAAACCTCCTAAAAGCTACGGGGATAACAATACCCCCAAATTATACTTTCTGATTTACCTCAAGTCTACAGACATAGGCGGGAAAATCCTTGTGGATTTCCCCGCCTAAAAAGTTACTCGTTAATCGATTATGGAGCTAGCAGCTTACTTCTTCAGGAAAGCAAGAGGAGCGAGAAGAAGAAGCAGTGCGGGGGCAAAGCCCACGTTGCATCCGCCGCCACTGTCGCCACTGGGAGCGGGAGCCTCGTTCTTGACGATGATGGTAACGTCAGCGGACTGGGCCTCGTCGCCGGAAACCTTGGCGGTTACCACAGCGGAACCAGCCTTAAGGCCGGTGGCCTTAACGGTAAGACCGACGGTCTTGTCAAGGCTGACGATATCGGAGCTGCTTACGGACCAGATAACCTCGGCACCGGCAGCAACGTTCTTAGCTGTGATGTCGGTAGCCTTGTCGGCATCGACTGCCACGTTAAGCTCGCTCTTGCCAGCGGTTACGCCGAAGACCTCAGGCTCAGGAGTGACGCTGTCGCCCTTGGAGATGTAGCCCTTAAGGTCGAAGATGCCGTCTTTCTTGCCGTCGTAGACGACGAGGAAACGGTTGTTGGTCGTAGGAGCCTTGTAGTATTTAACGTCATCCTCATCGCTGTCCATGACGAACACGAACAGGTCAACCGTGATCTCGCTGGTAGTGGTAAGGTCGCGCTGAGGACCGTTCACTATGGTGAGGAAGGCCAACTCGCTGGCGGTCATGTCGTTGGCGGTCATGTTCTTGACGTTGGTTGTGTCAAGCTTCTTTCCGTTGAGCTTTATGGCCAGTTTGTTCCAGATATCGGCTCTCCACCAGTTGGCACCACCGACAAGGCCAGCGGCGTTGAGATCGGCGGCCTTCACGGTCCAGCTCATCTTAGTGAGCATGATATCTCTGGACACGGTGTCCTTCACCTTGAAGGAGATGTCGAGAAGCGCGTAATCGGTAGCGGTCTTAGCGGTATCCTTGGTTATATCGTTGGTGTATTTTACAACGGTCAGGTCGCTGGAAGCGGCAAACCTGATGGAGTCCACGCCAAGAGCCCTGGCGTAGTAGGTCGACAGACAGTCGCAGGGGTAGTATACAGCAGCTTCTTCGTTGCAGGAGGTGCAGAGGCTGCTGGTGTTGAAGGACTGTCTGTTCCAGGAGGTGTTCACACGGCCAGCGATGGTGGTAGCTACGCTGGAGAGGTCCTCGGTCTTGTGGGCCTTGTAGGCGATATCAACGTTACCCTTGCCCTTGAAGGTATTGGTGAAGGCGGGGTAGATGTGGCAAACGCAGTCGCTAAGACCGGACTGAGCCTTAATGGTCTCTGGAAGCTTATTGTAAGCACCATCGTACAGGCTGCCCTTGTCGCCAGACATCATGTCATCGAACTCACAAAGCCCGCACCAGGAGTTACAGAGCCAAGAAGCTATCTCTGTTTCGTAGTTGGATCCGATGTACACAGACTTATCGCCAAGGTTGGTCACAGCGACCACAGGGAGATAGCCATTGTTGCAATCGGGCTGACCACAGACATCGCAGTTAGAGTAGTCGGTATAGAGGACACCCATGTTGAAGGTCTGACCTTCGGGGACGTCCACAGCACTGGTCTGAAGGTTACTGTGTTTCCAAGCGGAAGCCCTGAAGTCCTTCTGCCCAGCCTTAGCGGATACGTACTTACTTGCGCTGGTAAGGACCTGATCGGCAGAGGCGACCCTGACCCTCAGGAAAGGTGTGGTACTAAGGTGAGCCACGACCATATCCTTAGAAGTAGATAATGCGGAAGCGACAGCATCTACACCCGTAGCCGCGACAAAGCCAAGATGGTCACAGCACTCGACGTAGAACTCGTTGTTGCCGGTTCCGGTCCAGGTCACCGTGTCAGTCAAGGTGTCTTTTTCACCGGGAGCAATAGGACTGGTGTGGTTAGCGGAGTGGAAGAAGTAATCGCATTCGAGAGTGCAATCCTTGGCAAGAAGATTAAAAGACGCCCTCTTGCTTTCCTTCTCAAATCCGCTCCTCAGACCAAACAACAGAGAAGTAGCACTGTTGTTCTTCGCATCGAACGTCATAGAGAACGTCTTGTCCGTGGTACGAACAAGGAGCTTATCAAAAGACACTCCGGTGTCAGGAGAAGCATACTTATCAGGAGATAAGTACACATTCTTATTCCCAGACTGCAACACGATGTTTGTGCCTATTATGCCAGCACCAAAACTCCTGAAATCAGCACCGTCAAAACTGTAGTCAGGGGAAACGATGGTGTCGTAAGACTTCATTCCTTGAGCAGAAACATCGTTAGACACGGTCAAAAGCACACGACTATCGGTCTTCCCCACCAGATTGCCTGGGTGAAGCGGGATCTGAACGGCGAAAGCCGCGCTGCACGCCAGAACGGACATGGCCGCTAAGAGCGAAGCCACTTTTGTAAATCTTCTCATTCAATAATTCCTCCTTACAAAGTAGATCATAGAACAGCACACGTATGGGATGGTTTAAAGCGCCATCCAAAGTCCTTCTCCACAACAACCTCCCGGAGCCATCCCCTCCTTTCAACCTTAAAGTTTTTGGATCTGAAAACTGAAGCTATTTCCCCCGGGCCAAGGTAAAAAACGACCCTCTGGGAAAACACCCCCAAAAAAAACCCTGACACGATCCGATAATATACCAAAAACGTTAGCAGTTCAAGCCCTTTCGTCTTAGGAAGAAGGGCTTTCAGGGGGAACGTCCTAAAAAAAGAGACAACCACACTCAGCTGCCAAGGATACACCAAAAGGGATAAAAATGAAAGACCCCATAAAAAAGGCCTGGGCCCCACGTATATAGGGGCCCAGGCGAATTTTATAGTCCTAACGCCTCGTCCAACGCGGCTTTGTCGAATCCAACTATGTAAGTGCCGTTTACGTCGATAACCGGAACGCCCATCTGGCCGGTCTCGGCGACCATCTTCTTGGCTGCCTCACGGTCGGCACCGACGTCGATAGCGTCGAACTGCACTCCCTTGTCTGTAAGGTATTCTTTAACCTTTTTGCACCATACACAGCTCTGGGTCGAATATACTTTTACGGTCATTTTCTCTACCTCCTTCGTAATTATCTATCTCAATATTACCCCTAAGGGGTATTATTGTCAACGGCCGACCCTCATGGAGTTGAGTATCACCGATATGGAGCTGAAGGTCATGGCGACCTCGGCCACCACAGGGTGGAGAAGGCCAGCCATGGCCAGAGGGAGGGCCAGCAGGTTGTAGGCGAAGGCCCAGAATAGGTTCTGCCTTATGACGGAGAAGGTCTTTCGGGATATGGCTATGCCCTGAGCTATACGGTCCACGCCGCCGGACACTATGACCATATCGGCGCTGTCTATGGCCAGGTCTGTCCCTGATCCTATGGCGACCCCGACGTCGGCCCCTTTGAGGGCTGCGGCGTCGTTCATGCCGTCACCCACCATGAGGACCTTGACCCCCTTGGCCTGCTCGGACCTGACTATGGATAGCTTGTCCTCGGGTCTGATCTCGCTGTGTACGTCCGCAGAGTCTATGCCCACCGCTCTAGCGACCAGAGCCGCCGAGCCTCGGTTATCGCCGGTCGCCATGACAGGCCTGATCCCTAAGGATCTAAGCTCCTCTATGGCGGAGCACGCCTCGGGCCTTATGGGATCCTCAAGGGCCAGGAAGCCTCGAACCTCCTCATCGCAACGGACCTCCACCACGGTGCGGCCCAGTTCCAGCTGGTCCGAGTATCGATCCATGGACAGAG
>JAQUTB010000084.1:0-1302 GCA_028709985.1 Dethiosulfovibrio sp. | reverse complement strand
GTCCTTCCTCCCGTCCATTCCTCGCCGTCTATTCGGGCTTTAAGGCCCTCTCCGGCGATCTCCTCCACCGAAGTGACGTCAAGAGGGTCCGCCTCTATCTCCGCTATCGCCTTGGCCAGAGGGTGGTTGGACATGGACTCCATCGCGACAGCCACCGAAAGGGCCCTCCGGTCCAGGTCCATATGGGCCAGTGCGGGCCGACCTAGGGTCAGGGTTCCGGTTTTATCCAGTATGACAACCTTCACGTCTCCGGCGGTCTGGATCGCCTCGGCGTTGCCTATGACAAGGCCCTTTTTGGACGCCGCACCGGTGCCTGTGATGAGGGCCATAGGGGTCGCCAGCCCCAGGGCGCAGGGACAGGCTATGACGATGGTGGTCACGAAGGCGAAGAGGCCCACCGAAAGGGGATCCCTGGCCTCAACAACCCAGGGCAGCCAGGCCGAGGCCCGGTCCAAAAACCACCCGAAACGGCCGATCGACGTATACCAGAATATCCCCGACGCCAGTGCCAGCAGTGCCACAACCGGGACGAATGCCCCGGTCACCCGATCAGCGAAGGCCTGAATGGGGATCTTGGCCCCCTGGGCCTCCTCTATGAGGGCGATCATCCGGGACAGGAAGGTCTCCCCGCCAACCCTTGTCACCTCGATCTCCATCGACCCTGTTACGGCGACGGACCCACCGGTGACTGGGTCGCCCAACTCTTTTGAGACCGGAATTGGCTCGCCGGTTATCATCGACTCGTCCACCGCAGAACGACCGGACAGGACTGTTCCATCGGAGGGTATCCTCTCTCCGGGCCGCACCAGAAGGGTCATGCCCTCCTTGAGGGCCTCTATGGGAAGGGTCATCTCCCCACCGTCTTTGATAACCCTGGCCTCTCTGGCCTGGATCCCCACCAGAGCCCTTATCTCCTTGGCCGCCCTGTCCCGAAGGTGGGACTCTATAAACCGGCCCGTCACGTGGAGGGCTATTATCATGGCCCCGACGGCGCCGAAGGAGGATACGTTGAGGCCGAAAGCCCCTAGCAACGCCGTGGACCAGGCCGCCAGAGCCCCTAGAGAGACCAGGACGTCCATGTTGCCGTGTCCGTGGGTCAGGGCGATCCAAGCCCCCCTCAGAGACCCCCAGCCAGCTCCGAATATGACCACCCCACCGCCGACTATCTCCATCCAGAGATAGCCCGGGACGTGGATACCTATCATGTGGAACACCATAAGGGCCATCAGCGGCCCAGTTATGGCCCAGGCCAGAGACAGGTTTAACTTTGCCTTCCTGTATCGGCCCTCCTCCAGGTCCTGG
>JAQUTB010000083.1 GCA_028709985.1 Dethiosulfovibrio sp. | reverse complement strand
CTCACCTATCTCGTCTTTTCGGTTAAGGAACTTCTCCGGCACGTCCTTTCGGAGGTCTCCGTCCTTTAGCCTTGTGAGCAGAGCGACCCCCTCCGCTATAGGGTAGGCCACCGATGAGGTTATACCGTAGGCGAGCATGAAGGCAAGGATGCCTCCAAAGACGATCGCTATCAGGCTGATCACCGACAAGGTCTCCCCCAGAGCCTGCTCCGAGCTTACGTCGTTGTCTATCTCCTGGTTTATCTCCGCGGCCAGGTTTTCCAGAGCATCACCGACCGAGTCGGATGTGGATATTATGGACAGCACAGCCGAGCGATACTGGTCGTATATGGCATCTCTACGGTCGGATGGGGCCTCCAGCATCGAGGCTATGGTTTGATCCAGCTTGCCGTGGCTCTCTCTCCAGAGTTGGTATTTATCCTCAGTCTCTTTCCTGATTTTCTGATCCGTCCCGATCGTCTTCGAAAGGGCCATCAGGTCGCTCCAGAGTTGATCTATTTGGGAGAAGAGGGCCTTTCTCCTGTTGGCTATGCCCTGAAGCTCTCGTAGGTCTATGTCGTTGCGGACGGAGATACTCTCAACCCTCACGACCATCCTGTTGAACTCCAGGTCCTTTAGGGTCCTTATAGCCGGTATCTTGCTGGATTTTATCTCCTCCATCGTTCCGGAGAGACGGGATATGCCGTAGAAACCCAGTCCCCCGAGAGCCAGGGCTATTAGAACCATCGCCCCAAATCCCCAAAGGACCCTGTCTTTTATCTTCAAGTTTTTCACCAAAACCCCTCCCTGCTCTATAATACTTCTTTGACCACCAGGCTCGGGGCAGAGAGTAGCCTGTCCCCGTTGAGTATCACCACGTCTTTGCATATTCCCGATATATATTCTATCGCGCCGGAGGAGCTCGGTATGGGGGGATCGAGGGAGCGAGGCGGCGTCGTCATAACGTCGACCGGCGGCTCGACCCACAGGCCTATCTCCATGGACTTGGACCTCAGTACCAGGATAAAATGCTCTGACTCCGGGCTGTCCGGTAGATCCAGGATGGCCCGAAGATCGTTTACCGACACTATTTTCCCCCTTACGTTGACGATTCCCAGTATAAAATTGGGAACCCCCGGTAGGGGCGTCACGTCCTTTGCGGGAAAGACCTCTCCGACCAGATCTGAGGATATGCCGTAGGTCTCCTTCCCTAACCGAAAGGTCACAAACTCATCTCCCCTGTCGAGAGAGCCAAGATCCCCCTTTGTGGCAAGGTTTTTCGCCCTCTCTGTAAGGACGGCGGATATGTCTTTTTTTATTTTTATCACCTCTCGCTAAAGGTTTGCCAAAGCCGACAGCAGGTCTTTTGCCGTTGCCCCGTCTCCGTGTGGAATTACGTCGTTATCCGTCATCTCAAGCAGGATTCCTCTCAGGTTTCTCAGATTTCTGGTCCTTTCCCTCTCGTTACCCTCCGATATAGCTATGCCCAACAGAGAATAATGGGCCATGACGAAGGATGGGTCTAAAAACAGGGCCTTTCGGAGACGTTCCTTCGCATCGGTCAGGTTCCCGACATCCTGATATATTATGGACGTCAGATAGTGGACGTAGGGGTCGGTGGAGTTTCCGAGGGAAAGACACAGCTCAAGGGCTCTCTCTCTCTCCCCTCTGTCTGCCATCGCTCGGATAACGTCGATATCGACGGAAGGAACTGTATCCGGTTCTACCTCTTTGTTCGAGGGATCCTCTATCAAGTGAGAGTAGGGCGGAGGAACTTCTTCCTCCGTTACGCCATAGCCGTAGTCATCGTCATAGGGGTCGTTCTCCCAGGCGGGATCCTGTGGCTCTTCCGAAGGAGGCCATACCCTCGACGTGAAATGGCAAAGTCCTTGTGAGGGCTCAGTCGGTCTGAAGAATGTCTGTCCGTCTATGTGTGTCGGATGAAAGGGAGATCCGTCCAAAAGAGAAGTCTCACAGGCTGCCACTATCAGCCATCCACAGGGAGAAAGGGCATCCATAAAGCCCTCTAGGACCTTTTTTCTCCCGTCGTCATCGAAATACATAATGACGTTGCGGCAGAAAATAACGTCTATTTCGCCGTCACGCCAAGGAAGAATCGACGCTACCAGGTTCGTCGAACCGAAGGAAACCTTGGATCTATATCGTTCTTTTACCTGAAAAAAGCCGTCCTCAAACGGGTCGAAATATCGGGCTATCTCTAGGTCGCTCATGCCTCTGAAGGACCATCGACCGTAGACTCCCTTTTTGGCTTTTTTGAGGCTGTTTCCGTTTAGATCAGTGCCGTAGACCCTGAAGCCTCCGCCGAGCCCCAAAGTGGAGTCCTCCATAATCATCGCCAGCGTATAGGGCTCTTCCCCTGTGCTGCAGCCGGCGGACCAGACTTTTATGGGCCTTTTGACGTTTGAGGCCAAGGAAGGCAGTATCCTTTCCCTGAAGGACTTCAGGGTCTTTCTGTCCCTGAAAAAGTAGGTTTCCCCTACGGTTATGTAGGGGGATATGAGCTCCACAAACTCCTGATCGGACCTCTCCATGATCCAGGCAAAAACCCTGTCCTGCTTTTCGTCCAGATTTTGGGACATATCCTGAACCAGCGCCGACGCTCTCTCCCTGGCCTTCAAGGGGTCGCTTGCCATGACGATCCCGAACCTATCTCTGATGGAAGAGACCAGCCTATCCATGTGCTCCGCAGAAAGTCTAGGGGCCTTCATGACCGTACCTCTCGGCCATGTCCATTATCTCACAGGACGAGGTGACCGATATGGCCTCCCTGTCCTCCTGAAACACCACTGACGTCTTTTTTTCGGATCCAGGCAGACTTACTGGCTCCACCGAGAGTTGGAGAACGTCTTTTACTCCGTCGGTCCAGAGTGCTCTGGGTCTGTCTTGCCATGTGACGAGTATAAAACGATGGTGCAGATCCAGATCTACGGACTCCTCGCCGTAGAGACGGTGAAGGTCGTATAGGAGCACCCCTTCTCCCTGGACGTCTATAACCCCAGCCACGACGGGATGGGGTTCGTTCAGAGGGGACATTGCCACAGAGTGGACGATTCGGTCGACCTCCCTCACAGGGAGGGCCAGCGTCCTTGAACCCACGTAAAAGATCAAATAGGAATCCATGTCGGTCACCTCCTAGAGCTATTGCAACGTATACCCTCAATTATAGGCGTATCTCATGGGCCTGTCATCGGTGGTGACGGTTGACATATCCGATAAACAGGTGTAAAAGTGCTGTTGGAACTGGGGGAGTCGGTGTACCGGCTGAGAGGAGACTTAAAGTCTCGACCCCTGGAACCTGATCCGGATCATGCCGGCGCAGGGAAGTTTACCTCATACGTCCAGGTTCCCCTCTACCTGAGATAACCCCTTCCCTCCTCCGGCAACATCTATTGAGGAGGTTTCCCCTATGAAGATAAACACCCGCATACTGGTAGAGGCGTCTTTGTCCGTCGCTTTGGCAGTGACCCTCTCCTACGTCAAGATCTTTCGGATGCCCCAGGGAGGCTCTATCACCCTGGAGAACGTCCCCCTTCTTCTCTTTTCCCTCAGATACGGGGTCAAGTTCGGTCTCGGTGCAGGCGCTGTGGCAGGACTGCTTCAGCTCATGCTAGGAGGCTATGTGGCCCATCCAGCCCAGGCTGTCCTTGACTATCCCCTGGCCTTTGCCGTTCTCGGATTGGCTGGCCTGTTAAAGGACCATCACTGGGTTGGCATAACACTGGGGACCGTCGCTAGGCTGGCCTGTCACGTGGCATCGGGGGTCTTGTTCTTCGCAAGCTACGCCCCGGTGGGACAGAACCCTTTCATCTATTCCCTCATATATAACGGCAGCTATATGGTTCCCAACATGGTCCTCTCCATCCTCATGATAACAGCCCTCTGGAAGAGGTTGCCCAAGCCGGTCACGGCATGACGCTCGTCTCGGTTGAAGGCCTGAAAAAGGACTTCGACGGCCTTAGTGTCCTGAGCGATTTTTCCCTCTCCGTGGACCGAGGAAGTTTCGTCTCCCTCATAGGCCCATCGGGATGCGGGAAGAGCACTTTCTTCGACCTTTTGACAGGGGCGATAGCTCCTGACGAAGGAAGGATCCTGTGGGAAGGACGTACCATCTCGGATCTGTCGAAAAAGGCCGCTTGGATGGCTCAGTCTGACCTTCTTCTGCCTTGGATGTCGGCGCTGGATAACGCGCTCTTGCCCAGGCTCTCCCCCAAAAAGTCGGACAGAGAGAGAGCCATGGCCCTATTTTGCGAACTTGGCCTGGAGGGTTTCGAGGATTACCTGCCCTACAGGCTGTCGGGTGGCATGAGACAGCGCAACGCCCTTGCCAGGACCATAATGTTCGACCGAGAGCTCATACTCCTGGACGAGCCCCTTTCAGCGCTGGACTCGCTTACCAGGCAGGATCTCCAGGGGCTTTTAGTGTCCCTTCAGAGGGACTTCGGAAAGACGATCGTAATGATAACCCACGACGTGGAGGAGGCTCTGGTGACGTCCGACTTTGTGGTTGTCCTGTCGGATCAACCGATGTCTGTGAGATCGTCCTACGAGTTAATCGGGACTAAGCCCAGGCTCAGGGACGACTCCTACGTGGTCGGCCTTCGCAGGGAGATCCTGGATATGCTAGGTGGTCATGGGCCATGAGGATATCCATACCAGTCTCGGTCGGAATATTCCTGCTCCTCCTCTGGGAGATGGGCTGTCGGGCTTGGGCCGTTCCGGTCTACATACTTCCTCCTCCCAGCGAGGTCTTGTGTACAGCTCTGTCCCAGTACAGGATTTTGGCCTATCACGGATCGGTCACGCTGTTTGAGATATTGGCCGGACTTGCTCTGGCCATAGCCGTATCAATACCTATGGCCTCGGCTATGTTCCTCTTCCCGTGGGTGGAGAGGGCACTTGCCCCTTTTTTGGTGGCGTCTCAGGCCATTCCTGTATTTGCGTTGGCTCCGGTGCTGGTGGTGTGGTTCGGATACGGCATAGAGAGCAAGGTGATCATGGCGACGGTGATAATATTCTTTCCCCTGACGGTGAACCTTCTGGAGGGGTTTAAAAGCTGTGACAGGAGACATGTGGAGCTCTTTAGGATGATGGGATACTCAAAGTACGGTACTCTCAAAAAGCTATTTTGGCCCTGGGCCCTTCCCTATTTCTTCGCTGGCCTCAAGGTCGCTGTGTCGGTCGCTACGATCGGCGCGGTCATAGGGGAGTGGGTAGGGGCTCAAAGGGGACTGGGATATCTGATGATCCAGTCCAACGCCAGGCTTAAGACCGACATGGTTTTCGCCGCCATTCTTTGGCTGTCCGCCATAGGGCTTGTCCTGTGGTGGCTCGCCGGAATTATGTCCCGTAGATACGCGCCTTGGAAAGATCGAGGTTAAAGATCAAACTCACGAAGGGAGATACGCAAAATGAAGAACGGTATTTTAAAGACCCTGGCCCTAGGGGCCTGTCTCGTCATGTCATCGCCCCTATGTGCCTTCGGAGCGGAAAAGCTATCGGTGATGCTGGACTGGTTCCCCAACGTGGACCATCTGCCTATCTACGTGGCGCAAGAAGAGGGCTACTTTAAGGAAGCTGGGCTTGAGGTGGAGATAATAACCCCGTCGGAGACCTCCGACTCTCTGAAGTTGGCGATGGCCGGTAAGGTGGACATAGCTGTAGGGTATCAGCCTCAGACCATAATGGCCGCAGCGGAAGGCCTTAACCTCAATGCCGTCGGACGTCTCGTGGGACATCCCCTAACAACCTTGCTCTTCCTGGAGGACCGAGGCTTCAAAAGCCCAAAGGACCTTGAGGGGAAAAAGATAGGCTACACAGTTCCGGGAATGATGGACCTCATAATGGAGGCCTTCGCCAAGGAAAACGGCATAGATAAATACGAGGCTATCAACGTGGGCTTCACCATAGTTCCATCGCTGGTTTCGGGGCAGGTCGACGCCGTGATGGGGCCTTTCAAGACCTACGAGGTGGTGACGATGGCCCATGAGGGGCTGAAGGCCGGCTATTTCGAGCTGGAGAAGCACGGTATCCCTTCCTACGATGAACTTATCTTCCTGGCGTCTCCCCAGATCTGGGAGGAGAAAAAAGAGGCTGTGACCGCCTTCTGCAACGCGGTTCAGAGGGCAATAGACAGGTCTAGGGCCGATCGGGAAGGAGCTTTAGCCCTCTACCTCAATGCCCTGCCCGAGGCCGATAAGGACGTGGAGAGGGACGCCTTTTTCGCGACCCTTCCCTACTTCGCCGACTCTCAGGAGGGCGATCTGAAAAGGTGGCAGGACTTCGCCGCTTTCGCCCTCAAGTCCGGCTTGATCGATGCCGAGGTCGACCCCTCGGCCATATTGGCGAGATGAGGACCGAGGTCATATCGTCGGTCACCTTACGCAGGCTGACCGTGGCGGGATTGCTTACCGCTACCGCCCTTCTTCTCTCCGGCGTGTCAATACCTTTCGGTCCGACTAAGTGCTTTCCCTTTCAGCACACCGTCAACGCCGTAGCGGGAATACTCCTAGGGCCTTGGTGGGCCGCCGGGACAGCTCTGGTGACCAGCGTCCTCAGGGTGGCTATGGGGACAGGAACCCTGTTTGCCTTTCCCGGCAGCATCCCCGGTGCACTGGCGGTCGGCCTGGCGTACCGGTTTTTGCGGAAGGACTGGTGCGCTCTGGTGGAGCCCCTCGGGACAGGTCCCGTCGGAGCGACCCTGTCGGCCCTCCTTATAGCTCCCGCGATGGGAAAATCCGTGGGCTTTTGGGCCTTACAGTCGGCCTTCCTGACAAGCGCTATTCCAGGGTGTATCATAGGATACGCCGTTATCGCAGGACTCAGAAAGTCCGGTGTAACAGTAGATTGAGGCGGCCTTAGGGCCGCTTTTTTTATCCTTTTGCTTGGAGGTATTAGCGTTTGAGACCAGCTTCTTTAGCGTCATTTATAGCCATCGGCACATACGGCTGTTCCGCCGTGGTCCGCAGGCTGGGACTTCCGGCGGTGTGGAACCAGGGTGTCGCCTTTTCATCCTTCGGCGACCGATCGAGTCTGGCTGTTGGCATTGGGTTTGTCGCCCTGTCGATCCTTTCGGTTATGGTATATGTAAAATCGGCCTACACCAGATCGGGGATAA
>JAQUTB010000082.1 GCA_028709985.1 Dethiosulfovibrio sp. | reverse complement strand
AGGCATCATGAGAACGAATAAGGGGATCAAAGAGTGATAGAGGATCGAACGGCGAGCCGAAACGCCCTTTTGACCGGGGGAGAGGTCTACGGTCCGGAATACCTGGGGAAAATGGACCTTCTCATACTGGGCGGCAAGATCGCCTCCATACAGCCTTCTATAGATAGGTCCTCCCTGTCGGCGGTGCCGGACCTTTCGGTTCTGGACTGCTCCGGCTGTAAGGTGGTCCCAGGCCTTATCGACCAGCACAACCACTTCAACGGCGCTGGAGGCGAGGGAGGTCCAGCCTTCAGGACCCCTCCTGCCCAGCTTTCGTCCTTCGTGAAGGCCGGGATAACCGGAGCTGTCGGGCTGTTGGGGACAGACGGAATATGTCGCTCCCTTGAGGAGCTTTTGGCCAAGGCCAGAGGGCTTGAGGAGGAGGGGCTTAGCACTTGGATCTACACCGGGTCCTATCAGATCCCCTCTCCGACCCTGACCGGCTCGGTCATGAGGGATATAGCCCTGATAGACAAGGTCATAGGGGTGAAGATGGCCCTGTCGGATCACCGGTGTTCCCATCCGTCGGTCGAGGAGCTGAGGCGGCTGGTGTCAGACGTCAGGGTGGCTGGGATGATCTCGGGAAAGGCTGGGGTCGTTTGCGTCCACATGGGGTCAGAGTCCTCGGGTCTTGATCCGTTGAGGGAGGCCCTGAGCGGGACCGATATCCCCATGGCCCACTTCCTGCCGACCCACGTCAGTCGCTGTGACGAGCTCCTGGAGGACGGAATAAGGTTTATCTCCGAGGGAGGACACGTGGACCTCACCGCCGGGGACGATACGCCGTTCTTCGTGGAGAGGCTGTTCAAGGCCGGGGCGGATATGTCTCGGGTCACCTTAAGCTCCGACGGCAACGGCAGCCTACCGGTATTCGACGAGAACAAGCGTATGATAGGTATGGGGGTTGGTACTCCCGACTCCATTCTTAACCAGATCAGGGCCACGGTCCTTTCGGATATCGCTCCTTTGGAGGCCATGGTCTCCATGGCGACCAAAAACGTGGCCGACCACCTCGGCCTGAGGGGCAAGGGCAGGCTAGCCCCTGGCTTCGACGGCGATACGGTGGTGCTGGGTGAGGGCCTGGAGCTTCTCCACGTCCTATCGAGGGGACGGACCTCCATGAAAGACGGGGAGGTCCTGGTTAAGGGCAATTTCGAGGTTTAGCTTGATGCTGTAATTTATAGAAGGAGGACGGCTTTTCGGAGCCGTCCTCCTTTGTCGTATGAAGTCGATATTTGACTGTTTTATCCTTCTGCGATAGAATTCCTTGTCGGAATAAAATTCATGCCGATAAGTTGGTAAATTTAGTGAAAGTTCTAACGAGGAGGGTCGTCTGTATCGTGAACAGCGGTAGTATGTTTTGCAGCTTATGGAGCAAGAGAATAGGGGATAGACATGACATTTAAGGACGAAATGACGCCAAAGGAACGGATGACCGCTTTCTCAAAGGGAGAGCCTATGGATCGTATCCCTGTCGTGCCAGATATGGGGGTCACCAAGTCGGAGTTCATAGGGGTTACTACCAGGGAGTATTACCATTCGGCGGAGAGGATGGCGGAGCTGGAGATAGCCCTGTTTGACTACCTCCACCACGACAGTATAGGAATCTCGACCACCCTCAGAGGTATGGCGGAGGCCATGGGGTCGAAGATCGGCTACCCTGAGGACAACATCAGCTATCTTATAGAGCCGGTGGTGAAGGATTTTTCCGACATAGACAGGCTGGAGCCAGCGGATCCTCACAGGGATGGAAAGCTCCCACTGCTGTTGAAGGCCCTTGAGATCATAGAAGATCGCCTGGGAGACGTGGCGGATATCGGTGCTTCCATTACCGGCCCCTTCAGCGTTGCCGCCTCGGTTGTTGGGACCGAGAACCTCATGAAGTGGATCGTAAGGGCGCCGGAGAAGGTCCATCAGGTTATGGACGTGATAACCGAGTCCAACAATCGTTACATCGAGGCGGTGTCAAAGCTGGGGATGGGAGTGGGGTTCTGCGATCCGGTATCCTCCACAAGCCTGTTGAGCCCCAGACAGTTCAGGGCCTTCTCGTTGCCCTACCTCAAGAGGAACGTGGCCCACGTGACCGAGTGTACCGGAGGTAGGCCAACGCTACACATCTGCGGCAAGAGCAGGGATCTATGGGAGGACTGTGTCGAAGCCGGGATCGGCAACTTCTCCATAGATAACGTCGAGGATCTGGGGGAAGCCAAGGAGGTAATGGGCGGCGAGGTGGTCATTACCGGCAACATCCCTCCCGTGGACGTGGTCGCGATGGGGACGGTTGAGGATATTTTCAGGTCGGCAAGGGAGTGCGTAAGAAAAGCCTGGGATTCGCCGAAGGGCTTTATCCTCTGTACCGGCTGTCAGATCCCCAAGGGAACCCCGATGGAGAACATAAAGGCCATTATGGACGCCGGCAGGACCTACGGTCGTCTTCCCATAAGGCCTGAGCTTTTAGAGGATTAGGAGGAGTTTTGTTCATGAATAACGAGATTAGCAAAGGTAACGGCAAGGCCTTTTTGCCCCTTGCGGTTTTCGTGGTGTTTTATCTGGCGACAGGGATGGTCCTTACTGCTCAGGGGGTGGACAAGGCATTCTATCAGTTGCCCTCCCCTGTTGCGGTGATACTGGGAATTATCTCGGCGTTTTTCGTCATAAAAGGGACCATAGACGAAAAATTTGAGATGCTCGTAGAGGGATGTGGCAACTCGAATATCGTCATAATGTGCCTGATCTACCTGTTAGCTGGGGCCTTCACCACCGTCTCCAGGGAGATAGGAGGGGTCGAGGCGGTGGTCAACATGGGTATGTCGATCCTGTCTCCTCGTTACGCCTCCGCCGGGCTCTTCATTATATCGGCCTTTATTTCCATATCCACCGGGACCTCCGTTGGAACAGTGGTCGCTATGACCCCCATAGGGTTGGGGATAGCTGAGGCCGGTGGGCTTAACGTGGCCCTGGCGGTGGGGTCGGTCATAGGGGGGTCCATGTTGGGTGACAACCTGTCCATCATCTCTGACACCACCATAGCGGCCACCAGGACCCAGGGCGTCAGGATGAAGGACAAGTTCAACACCAACGCCATGATAGCCCTGCCCGCAGCTATGGTCACGTTGCTCCTTCTTGTGATATACGGCTCCCCTGAGGTGGCCGTCCCGGCCAAGGAGTACAGCTACGACCTGGTTAAGGTCCTGCCCTACCTATTCGTCCTGGTGTCGGCCCTGGCCGGGCTCAACGTCTTCGTGGTCCTCACCGGCGGCATCCTGTTGTCCGGGGCTATAGGGCTGTGGAACGGGGCTTTTTCTCCCCTTGGCTACGCCCAGAACATATACGGTGGCTTCACCGGCATGATGGATATATTCCTTCTTTCCATGTTGATGGGAGGGCTTGCCAGGATGGTCGAGTGCGGCGGCGGTATCGAATGGGTCCTCGGGAAGGTCAGCCAGGTAATAAAGGGCAGACGTACCGCCGAGCTTGGGATAGTGGGCATGGTCTCGGTCACCGACATGGCCACGGCTAACAACACCGTTTCGATCCTGATAAACGGCGAGCTGGCGAGGCAGCTCAGCCTCAAACACGGGGTAGATCCCCGCAGGACCGCCTCTTTGCTGGATATCTTCTCCTGCGTGTTTCAGGGCCTTATCCCCTACGGGGCCCAGATACTCATAGCGGCCTCGCTCATGGGAAGCGGAGGCAACCCATTCTCGCTGATATCGTCCTGTTGGTACCAGTACATACTGGCGGGATTCGCGATCCTGTCTATCTTCATACCCTACGCCGACGGCTACATAAAAAGGCATCCCATAACCGACGGGGACATGTGATGACCGACAGGCGTACCGCCGTTTACCACGGTACGCCTGTCAATCTCGCTCTCCCCTCAGCGAGTTTCTCAGCAGTAGGTAGGCCCCACTCAGGCATACGGCGATCCCACCGCAGAGGGATATCGCCTGCCACGACAGCTCTCCACCGACAAAGAATCGCTTGAAGACGTCTCCTCCCGTGACGTAGAGGATAGTTCCCGGCAGCATACACAGCCATGACATGACCAGGTAGTATCCGAAGGACACCGACGTCAGTCCCATGCCGTAGTTTACGAGGTTGAAGGGAAACAGGGGTATCAGCCTCACCAACGCCACTACTATGAAGCCCTTTTTCCTGATCATTTCGTCGAGTTTCAGGAATCTTGGATTGTTTGCGAGCCATCGGGCCACGTGGTCCCTGGCGGCATATCTGGCTATGAGAAAGGCCGCCATCGCCCCGATGGTGGACCCTGCCGATACGACGATTGTCCCCTGAATCACGCCGAAGAGGCTGCCTGCCAATAGGGTTATGGGACCACCTGGGACGGCAAGTATGACAGCGACGGAGAACATGGCTGTGAAGACCAGGGGAGCCATTGGGCCGAAGGAACGGATGTTCTCCTCGCTAAACCAGCTTCCATCTATGCCGCACAGACGAAACGCGGCGAATAGGGTAATCAGACCACCTACGACGACAAGGATCCTGTTTATAGGTCTACCTTTCACGACGAAACTCCCCCTTTTCCGTGCTTTTTCGCCCTGTACCACCCGGCCAATACAGTTGGGGATACCCCTATAGCCCAGGCGAGCATTATCATCGAGTTGCGGATCGACGTCCTTGCCACTCCCAGTTTTTGCCAGCGACGGGAGGAGGTGCGGATCGTCGCCGAAATGGTCCCTATCCTGCCGACCTTAGAAGCCGATCTGACTAGGCTCACGTCCTCGAGAAGGGGCATCTCTGGGAAGCCCCCTAGACGGTGAAAGAGGGGTTTTTCCATGAAAAACCCCTGATCCCCGTAGGGCAGGGACAGCCACCTCGACCTGACGTTGGCCCAGAAGGAGATGGTGTTCATCGACGAGCTAAACTCGGGGTTCTTCAGCTCTCCGGCCAGGCCTATTTTCAGCGAAAAGGCCCCTAGGGACAGTGCTTTATCGCTCAGAGCCTTCCGAACCAACCTCCCGTAACCCCAGGGAAGGATACTGTCGCCGTGGAGGAACAGCAGTATATCCCCCGACGCTGCCTTGGCCCCTGCGTTCATCTGGGCACCTCTTCCCTTAGGGGACCGGACGACCTTGGCCCCATAGCTCTCGGCGATATGGATGGTCCCGTCGGTGCTGCCTCCGTCGGATACGATGACCTCCACGTCCTGGGCTCCCAGGGCGGACCTTATGCACATCGATATGCCGTCCCTTTCGTTCAGGGTGGGTATAATCACCGATATCTTTCGGCGAGCCCTATCCCATACTGCCAGGTCCTCGGGCCTGTCCACGTCGCTGAGGACCGGAAGCCTGGCTACCTTCAGTCCGAGAGAACGAGCCCTATCCAATGTGGCCTGTCCTGTCGCGCTGGAGCTCCAGGGAACACCGCGGAACAGCCCTAAGGCCCTCTTTCCCGCCTTGGATAGGTCTATTCCAAGACAGTAGTAGCCGCCGTCCGATGCTGGGCCCATGACGACCGGATGGCCTTCGAGAAGGCCCATGGCGTGACGTATGAAGGAAGGATCCAGATCGGGGCAGTCGGTCCCCAGGAGAAGCACCTTTTTTATCCCTCCGTCGAGGGAGTTGGAGACCGACAGAGCCATTCGGTCCCCTAGGTCGCCGTCGCTCTGGTCCACGACAGAGAGGCCCTCTCCAAGCCAACCTCGAAATCGCTCGGTCACCGCGCCGGTGGACCGGACCTCCACCGAACAACCTGCCCTTTTGGCTCCCCGTCTTACGGAAGAAAGGGTTCTTTTGGCCATTTTATCGTGTAGCTCGGCGGCACCTTGAGGCCCCAGGGCTGGAATCAACCTGGTTTTCGCCCTGCCCGGATCAGGCCATTTGACGAACACTATCACCCTGTCCATTAAAAACACTTCCTCTCAGGAGCGGCCTACAGATCCCTCATAATGGCCTTTAGCTTAGAGTGGGTCTCGGCCTGGTCCTCCACCGTTACGATGGAGCTTACCCTCCCCGGCGACCTGTCCATGACTATAACCCTATCGGCTATTGTCACCGCCTCCGCCACATCGTGGGTTATGAACATCACCGTGTGGGAGAGGTCCTTTATGAGGGACAGCAGCCGCCGCTGCATGGCCTCCCTGGTCTGTGCGTCCAGCGCCCCGAATGGCTCGTCCATCAGCAAAACCTTGGGCTTAAGTATGAGGACCCTGGCGAGGGCGACCCTCTGTCTCATGCCGCCGGAAATCTCCCTGGGGAGGTAGTCGGCGAAACGGGATAGCCCGGTTATCTCCAGATAACCGTCTACCTCCGACTTCAGCTCCGATTTTGGCATCCTCCCTCTCGCTCCGAAGGCCACGTTCTCCGACACCGTCAGCCAGGGGAAGAGGGCGTCCTCCTGAAACACCACGCACCTGTCGCACCCTGGAGTCGATACAGCTTTGCCGTCCACCTCTACGGTCCCTCTGTCGGCACTTTCCAGCCCCGCCACGATTTTGAGCAGAGTGCTCTTGCCGCATCCGCTCGGCCCAAGGACGCAGGCCAGCTCTCCCCTCTCGATCTCGAAGGTGACGTCCGAGAGGACCTGGAGCTCTCCGCCCTTCTCCGAAAAGCCCTTGCTGATGCCTTTGACCGACAGGGTCGGCGGCGATGGGTTCAGCCCTAAACTCATGCCATCCTCCTCGCCGATCTAAAACAGAGCTTCATGGTGTAGGTCAAAATCAGGTCGCTGACCCTTCCCATGACAGCTATCGCCACTATTCCGACTATTATCATGTCTATCCTTCCCATCATCCTGGCGTCCATTATCAACGCACCTAGGCCGAAGGGCACACCGGTGAGCTCGCCCAGGACCAGATAGGCCCAGGAAGTCCCGAGCCCCAGCCTCAGGCCGCTCAGTATCTGAGGCATTGCCGCCGGGAGGAGAATATCGTAGACTCCCCTAAATCTGCCGATTCCCATCGTGGCTCCGGCCTGATACAGGATAAAGTCGACGTTTCTGGCCCCGATGGCTGTGTTTAGGTATATGGGGAAGAACGACGCCAGGGCCACCAGAAAGACGGTGGTCTTCACTCCGACGCCGAACCACACCATGGCCAGAGGGAGCCAGCTTATCCCCGGAACC
>JAQUTB010000081.1 GCA_028709985.1 Dethiosulfovibrio sp. | reverse complement strand
AGAAACAACGCCAGTATAAGGGTCCCCAGGAAGAAGAGGAAGAGCAACAGCAACGGCGAGGACCATATCCCTCCCGAGGCGGATCCCGCTGAATCGGAGGGTATGGCGACCTTGTAGCTTTCGCCCGCTAGCAGTTTGCCGTAGATGCCCTCGGAGAGCTCGCCCATTATCTCGACGCTTCCGGTGGACGTCGGGGCTATCTCCAAGACAGGCGCCGGTATCCGGTCCGTTCCCCCCTTAGCCATAGCCTGCCTGATTGCGTGGGCCACGGCGGAGCCTTCTTTGATGGTCACGTATATCAGGTCTCCGACTCTGAGAGAGGAGATGGGCCTTCCCCTTACCGGGTCGACTATGACCCCGCATAACACGATAACCCTCTGGATCTCCACCGACGGCTTTTCCTCTTTCTCCTCGTTTTCCTCTTTTGACGACTTTCCCCTGTTGTCGAAGTACTTCTGGCACTCCTCACCTGAGATAATCTCCGCAGCTAAAAATAGCTCGAAGCTCATCGACATAGCCCTGTCCAGGCCACCTAGGAATCCCTCCCTGGCTTTCTCCTGGGCCTCAGGGCTCTCTATCTCCGACGCCAGTCTGTTGAGGGTCGGCGGGTTAAAATATTCTTCGACCACAGATAGGACCTTTTTCCTTAGCTCCTTGTCCTGCGGGGTCTCCGCCTCCTCCATCAAGACCGATAGGGCCTGCCATGACGCTTTCAGGTCGGCGTTCTTAAGCCCTCCGTAACCGCTCCAAAGGGTCAGGTATAGGGTTTCCCCCGAAATAGGGTCGGCCAACAGGACCATAAGCCCCCATGGTCCCCCGGTTGACCTGGTCCTGAAAAGGGCCTTTATCGACAGGTAGGATGACTCTTCCTCCATGGCTCCAGATGGTTTTATCTCCGACACCGAAATTTTAGGCTTCTGGGCCCCTTTTTTTGAAAGCCTTTCCAGCGCTGCGGATAGGTTGGAGCGACGCATTTCCTCAACCGACTTCTGGAGTTTCTCTTTTGTCTCGTGAAAGCTCTCCGATGACTGGGGCATCCTGCGCCTCCTCCGTGTTAAGTTGCTTTGACCATATAATACTACAGCGAACGACCTATATCAGGCAAACTTATCCCCGACCCAGTAGGTCTAAAACCCGTAGTATCGCTCCCTTTTGCAGCTTTATAGCGTCCACAGGGCACATCTCGTGGCAGCAGTAACATCTTATGCATCTGTCGTAATCGAATGAAAGAACTTTATCTGGCCCCATATTGATGGCCCTTGCCTGACAGACCTGGACGCACTTTTGACATCCTATGCATTTTTTTACGTCCTGTGTAGGCCTTGAGGATAGAAAAGTTTTCCCTATGCGGTCCATCCAAGAGGGCAGCAGTCTCAGCGAGTCCGATTTGGGAAGGTCAACCCTGGGGACAAACGGGGCTATGGCGTCCCCCGACTTTCGAACGTCCTCTAAGATCTTCCCCGTGGCTCGAGCCGCCCGGAGAAGGGGGAAATCCCGTTCTTTGACCCCCATCAGAGGGGACAGAACCTGGTCCATGGCTAGAGCGTCGTCGGAGGCCGATATTATGCCGAAATGCCTGCCCCTTCCGTTTGAGGGGCCTCTGCCCTCCATGCCCCATACTCCGTCCATCACGGTAAGGCAGGGCCTCAGGTGATCCCATATCTCAACCAGCAAAGAGGCGAAAACGTCCCTGTCCAGGCCGACTTTGTAGTGCCACTCCGCCTTTCTCTGGGCCACCACAGTACCAAAGAGGTTTTTAACCCCCAGTGTCAGGGTCATCTGGCAGTGGGTTTTCATCTTGGGTATGTTTATTATTTTATCAGACTCAACGGCAATTCGTGAAAGCTCTATCTTGCGAAATTTTCCTCCTTCTTTTGCCGCCACCGGTATAGAGTCGGTGAGAGGGAGGACAGGAACGCCCAAGGTCTTTCCCACCTCTCCTATACCTGTCCTCGCTGATACCAGTGGAAATGGGTCTATCCCTGGGCTGTCCCCAATAACCGGCCTACCGCCGCAGTCCAGGACCATTCTAGCCACGGCCCGAACCACGTCTGGGTGGGTGGTGACGTTGCTTTCAGGCCTATAGGCTCCCAGCATGTTGGGCTTTATCAGGACCGAGTCCCCGGGGGATATTAAATGGGTCATCCCCCCTAGGTCGTCTATGGCTGTCATGATGGCCCGTTCCGCTTCACCGTAGGAAGGGCACTTTCTTATTGATACGGTCGGCATCGTTTTTCTCCCTTCTGGTACAATGTGAGCCACTATACTTTGCATCCATATTAGGAGGTTGGGCTATGGTCTGTGGCCACAGGGTTTTTCTGGCTCTAGGAGCCAATCTTGGAGATAGACAGGGAAACATACTTCAAGCGCTTCAGTACCTTCAGGGCAAGGTGGAGGTCCTTAAGGTGTCGTCCTTTTACGAGACCGATCCGGTGGGCTATCTGGATCAGCCCCGTTTTCTGAACGCCGTATGCGAGGTTGAGACCGATCTCTCCCCCCACGATCTTCTGCGTCTTGCAAAATGGGTCGAACAGAGGATGGGTCGGACCGTCACCTTCCGAAACGGGCCGAGGCCTATAGACGTGGACGTCGTCCTATACGGCGATACTGTGATGGACGACCAGGACCTCACGATCCCTCATCCCAGGATGTCCGAGAGGGCTTTCGTCCTGGTCCCACTGGCGGAGATAGCCCCCGATGTCGTCGATCCGAGGTCCCGCTTGACGGTGTCGGAACTGGCCCAGTCGGTGGACAGATCGGGGGTAAAAAAATCTCAACGCTGTCTGAGGTTCCCTCTGGACCGAGATGTCCAGAAAGGTACGCCGGAGGTCCCGTTTTTCCTGGGAAGGGTGGGGGTAACCGGCCTTGAGAGGATAATCCGTCTCGAGAGCGATCGTGGTACGTCCCTTTTTTACGCCAAAATGGACCTTTTCGCCGACCTGGACGGCTCAAAGGCGGGGGTACACATGTCTCGATTCAGCGAGATCCTGGAGGAGGCGGCGGAGGAGGCCGCCGGTTCCTCCGCTCCGGACATAGAGACAATGGCGGAGAGACTCGCATTTTTTGTGGCCGAGAGGCAGGAGGCCCTCAGATCCGAGGTCAGGATAAGGGCCCACTTTCCCCTCAAAAAGCATACACCTATATCGGGAAAGCTCTCCCAGGAGATCTACACCTTTATAGGCATATCGGCCTGTGACGGTAAATCCTGCCGGACCGTCTCCGGAGTTGAGGTCGACGGCCTCACCGTCTGTCCCTGTGCCCAGGACATGGTGCGATCCCACTCGAAAGGATTGCTCGTATCCCAGGGTTACGGCGAGGACGAGGCGGAGAGGATAGTTGACCTCCTCCCTCTTGCCTCTCACAACCAGAGGGGTAGGGCCACCTTGATGATCGGTGGAGCCGGGGCGATCAGGGCTGAAAACCTGGTCCATCTCGCCGAAGCCTCGATGAGCTCGGAGATATACGAGCTACTGAAAAGGCCCGATGAGTTCTTTGTGGTCAACAAGGCCCACACCAATCCCAGGTTTGTCGAGGATGTCGTCAGGGAGATGCTCAGAAACGTCGTTGAGGTCTCCCCTGACCTGCCCGACGATTCCTTCGTCCTGGCGAGGCAGGAGAACTTCGAGAGCATCCACCGGCACAACGCCTTCGCAGAGCGTTCCGCCCTCCTGGGCGACCTCAGGCTGGAGATGGAGGGCCTAAGGCCCGGACGCCCTATGTCTCTGGACCGGTGGCTGATGGGAGTCTAGCTTAGGCGAAGCTGGAGGCGTTCTTCAGGGCCCAGATGGTGTCTATGGCCTGACGGTTCTCCCTGACGTCGTGGACCCGGACTATCTCCACGTCCTGCCATACACAGAGGGCGGTCGCGGCCAAGGTGGCCTCAAGCCTGTTCGCCGGGTCCGACTCCCCTAGCACCGCCCCGAAAACCGATTTTCTCGAGTGCCCTATCAGTATAGGAAGGCCCAGGGACCTAAAGAACTCGTTGTGCCCCAAGAGGGTCAGGTTGTGCTCGGTGGTCTTGCCGAAGCCTATTCCCGGGTCCAGGACTATCTGATCCCTTGGTATTCCCGCTTTAACCGCAAGGTCGATCCTCTCCTCGAAGTAGCGGCATATCTCCCCTGGGAGACAATCGTAATGGGGGCTCTCCTGCATAGTCCGGGGGACCCCTTTTATGTGCATTATGACCAGAGGGGCTCCGGCTTTAGCCACAGCCTCAGGAAGCTCCTGGTCAAACCCCAGACCGGATATGTCGTTTATTATGTCCGCTCCCGATCCCATACAGGCCTTCGCAACAGAGGACTTGGTGGTGTCCACAGAGATTGGGATCGCAGGATACTCTCTCCTTATCGCCTCTATCGCCGGCACCAATCTGGATATCTCTGTCTCACAGTCCACCGGGTTCGATCCAGGCCTGGTGGACTCGGCCCCTAGGTCCAGTATATCCGCTCCCTGGTCTATCATGGTCTCGACCTTTTTGAGACAGTCGGTGGAGGACGAGCGGCTTCCGGCGAAGAACGAGTCCTCAGTCAGGTTGACGATAGCCATCAGCTTGGTCTTTTTCCCGAGCTCCAGGGCCCTTCCTCCCGGAAGGTTCAGGATGTGTCTCTTTCTGGACAGTCCAGCCATGGCGCCCTCTATCTCCTGTTTTACATCCGACAGTCCCCAGTAGGGCATGGCGGAGAGCTTTTCCGTCAGGTGGCGAAGTTGTTTTTTTGTGCCGAATATAAGGCAGTCGCATCGTTCGACCCCTCGGTCTATGGCGTGACGGTGGACCGCCACGTCTCCGCCTCTCGACAACATCTCCTGCTTCAGGGCGTTGGCCGCCCTGGTGTCCACATCGGCTATCCTGAGCGCCGTGACCTGCCTTCGATCTTCGAAATAGGGCAGGGCCCCCATGTCACAGCCCATCTCCTCTAAGGTGTTTTTTAGCTCTTCGGTGGAGTAAAACCGGTGAAACCAGGATGTCATCGATTTTCAGAGTCCTCTCTGTCCACTATAACCGAGCTTGTGGCGGTCTCCCATACCTGAACTGTGTGGAGATTGCAGTTTGGCCGATTCACCTCGTCGTCCAGCTCGTCCCATATCCACAGGGCGATATTCTCAGCCGTCGGCTGGTCCATAACGTCGTTGAGGTAGGCGTGGTCCAGCCTGTCCAATACTTTCGCCGTGACCACCTTTTTCAGCTCGGTGAAATCGAAGACCATATCGTCGTCGTCCCTGTGCCCCTTAAGCGTCACCGCCAGTCTGTAGGTGTGTCCGTGAAGGGCCTCGCACTTTCCCCTGTACCGCTCAAGCCTGTGGGCTGCGTCAAAGGTGAATTCCTTTTTTAATAACATCAAGAGTCCTCCTCTTTGTGTTTAAGTTTTTCTCCAAGGCGGAGAGGTCTATTGTAGCAAAAATACCGGTCTCTAAGCCCTGTCGGATCACTACGTATCCATTTTGTGGTATGATATTTTTCGTTTGAAATTCGAGGGTGAAGGGCAGGGGGATAGATTGTCTTATTCAGGGGGAGGGGCCTTTTCGGCCCTTGGTTCGAGAAATTATCGTCTTTTTTTCTCAGGTCAGGCGGTCTCTTTGACCGGCTTTTGGATTCAGAGGGTCGCAATGGGGTGGCTTATCTACAGGCTTACCGATTCGCCTTTTCTTCTAGGGGCGGTGGACTTCGCCAGCCAGATACCCCTTCTTTTCCTATCCACCGTTGCGGGGGTCATGATGGAGGGATGGGATCTTAGGCGACTGATGGTCATATGTCAGACCCTCTGTATGGTCCACGCCGGGGTCCTGGCTGCTCTGACCCTCACCGGGACGGTCCAATATTGGCACGTGTTGGCCTTGGGGGTACTGCTGGGGATAGTCAACTCCTTCGAGCTCCCAGCTATGCAGACCTTCGTGGTGCAGCTGGTCGACAGGCCCGAGGAGCTGAGCAACGCCGTGGCCCTAAACTCCTCGCTGTTCAACGTGGCGAGGCTCATAGGTCCCTCTGTGGCTGGGTTCTTCATCGCCGCTTTCGGGGAGGGCATATGTTTTAGCATAAACAGCGCCTGTTATCTGGCTACACTGATGGCTTTAATGGCTATGAGATTAAAACCTCATCAGGTGGAGCAGTCGGAGGAGGGCTTTCTTGAGGGACTGTCCTCCGGGATCGGCTACGTAAGGCGATTTTTGCCCATAAGGGACGTGCTTCTCGCCCTGGCTCTGCTCAGTTTTGCCGGACTGCCCTATCTGGTCCTTCTCCCTGTCTTTGCCAAGGAGATTCTTCACGGTGGTCCGGGGCTTTTGGGGCTCCTCACAGGGGCGTCCGGCCTGGGAGCCCTGGTGGGATCCATAAGGCTGGCCGCCAGAAAGACCCCTGTGGGGCTCATGAGGGTGATGGCATTTTCTATGTGCGGCTTCGGCGTTGCCCTGTCCTGCTTTGCCCTGTCGGACTGGGCCCTTCTGTCGGTGCCGCTGATAGTCTTTGTCGGTTTCTGCATGGTCTCCATACTGGTCGCAGGAAACACCGTGGTCCAGACCCTGGTGGAGGAGGATAAAAGAAGCAGGGTGATGGCCCTTTACGTGGTAGCTCTGACCGGGACCGCTCCCATCGGGAGCCTGATCTCCGGTGCTGTTGCCTCCCTCATAGGGGCCCAGATGGCCCTGGCCATCGGTGGCATAGTCTGTCTTGGGGCCGGTATGGTTCTGGTGAAAAGAGGGGATCTACTGTGGTCCATGGCGGAGCCTATATACATGTCAAAGGGTCTTTTGGTACGATCAGAAGGAGGTGAACTTCCCGTTGTCTCCGACTCCTTTTAAGGGTACAATACACCTGTATAGGTGTCGAAAGAGTCGGAGTGTTACAAATATGTAAACGGAGGGGATTCCGAGACGCTCTGCTCCATCTGGTGGAGCTTGCCGACGACATCAACTCGAGTGTGGCCTTAAGCCCCTTTCCTAACTGTTAAAAACGCCGATCCCTGGATCGGCGTTTTTTTTTGTCTTTGTGGTAAAATCGGAATGTTCAAGGTCTTTCCCGAGAGCAAAAATGTGGAGGTGTTGTCTTTATGACCATCAGAGGAAGATTGGGGCTTATCGCCGGTATGGCGGTAGCGGCCATGGCCGTGATGGGCTTTCTGGCCTTTTGGGGCGCTAGAGGGATAGTTCTG
>JAQUTB010000080.1 GCA_028709985.1 Dethiosulfovibrio sp. | reverse complement strand
GCGGCCTCAACAACATACTCAACGCCTTTCAGCGCCATGGACAGTCGCTCTTCGTCTCTGACGTCTCCCAGGAAATACCTCATGGAAGGATGGTCGTAAACCTGCTGCATCTCAAACTGCTTGAACTCGTCCCTGGAGTAGACTATGACCTTCCTAGGAGAATATTTTTTTAGCAGTTTAGCCACAAAAGCCTTGCCAAAAGAGCCGGTCCCGCCTGTGATCAAAACAATCTTATTATTAAACAAAGCCCCACATCCCTAAAATAACATAAATTAAAAGGGAGCCGCCCACGCCGCTCCCTTCGACTTCCCGGTATGATACCCCTAATCAGGCTTCCACGTCTATGAGAGCTCCGAACATCTCCTGGACATGTTCGATAAAGTTTATAACGCTGTCAGGAGGTATCTTTCTAATTATTTTTTCTTCAGACCCATTAAATTCCAGAACCTCAACCTGAAATCCGTCCGTTTCATCTCTAAAACGAAAACGGAGCTGTCTGTCAAAGGCCTGAGCAACCTGCTCCGCAACCTCCAGAGAACGGGAGATCTCCTCTTTGCTAGAAAGAGAGGACTCCTCAAAATCAGGAACGTATCCGCTTTCTTTATCGTCTTTTTCGACACGGCTAAGCCCTAAGGTCGGGCTATGGATAACATTCCTAGAGGCGGGATGAGACGACAAAGCGATATTTTCAACCGCCATAGGTCATGCCTCCTTTTTAGGCCAATAAACTCAAAAGGCGGGAGGGGAGCCCCCTCCCGCCTTTATCGAGTTGCGGATAACTTAAATTAACGCAGCAACGACAGAACGTTCTGAGGCAGCTGGTTGGCCTGAGCAAGCATGGAGTTACCGGCCTGCATGAGGATGTTGAGCTTGGTGAAGTTCATCATCTCTTTGGCCATGTCGAGGTCGCGGATACGGCTCTCGGCTGCGGTCAGGTTCTGGCTGGCCACGGTCAGGTTGCTGATGGTGTGATCCAGCCTGTTCTGGTAAGCACCAAGGGCGCTTCTCTGGGTGGATACCTTGTCGATGGCGTTGTCGATCACGGTTATGGAGCGAGCTGCGGACTCACGATCGGTGACGACTATGGAGTCGACTCCGAGGGAGCGAGCTCCCATGTTGCCCATGCTGATGCCCATGTCTTCCTTCTCGTTAGCGCCGATCTGGAACACGGTGCTGTTGTCGGCAAGGTGAAGGGTGGTCTCATAGACATCCGAGTCCCTGGTAAGCATGAATCCCTTGGCCGAGTCGGACCAGTCAACGTTGATGTTGGCCATGGCCTCGAACTCCACGTCGACGTTCTGGTGGACCACTCCGCGAAGCATGTTGCCGGTGATCTTAACAGCGGCGGCGACGGTGTTGCCGTTGTGGGCATCCTGAACCGTTACTCGGAACTCGTTTTCAGAGGAGTTCTGGATAACGTTGAGGCTGAGGCCGTTGATGACGTCCTCGTCGCCTGCGAAGGACAGCTGCCCTGCCTTGCCGGATACGGCGCTACGGATGACCATGGTTCCCTCGACAGCCTCAGCTGTAGAGGCGCTCTCGTCGTCCACGAAGGAGACGAACTTATCCGCATCCTCCCCGACGTACTTTGACTGGCCGAGGTCGAAGGCTATGGCGTTGTTGAGCTTCTTTGCAACCTCGTTCAGCGTGTCGGTGGAGTTGAGGGTTATGCTGGCCTTCTTGCCGTTACCCTGGGTTATGGTGATATCCTGGGGATCCTCAAGGAGGAACCTGCCGTTGGCGTCCCAGAACTTGTTGAGGTCTCTGAGTGCAACGTCACCCTTGGCTGTCTGTCCAACATAGGCTGCGGTGAAGGTAGTACCGACAACGGGATTAGTCGCAGACCCTACAGAGCTATTAAAGGTTATCTTGATGTCCGACTGGTGGATCTGGCCGTTCTGAGTGTTGAGGTAGAAGGAACGGAAGTGGACATCCTTGGACTTAAGCTCGCTGACGTCCAGTGAAAAGACACGGGACTCGCCCAGAGCTGCGGTGCTCCAGTTTCCGGCCTTGGCCCAGTCTGTGTCGACGACAGCGCTTATCTTTATCATGGCATCAACACCATCGGCGCCGCCCGAGGCGGCGAGGTGCATGATCATGCGACCGCCGACCTTGTAGTCTTCAACGTCGTCGAGGATGAGGGCTCCGGTTCCCATCTCAAACCCAAGGCCGGAATATCCAGCTGTCCTGATCGCGGTGCTGAGGGTGAGGTTCTCGGCCCTGTAGGCCTTGACATTACCGCCAGCGGACATAACGTAGGACTCGGCGCGGACGACAACAGTGTTGGAGGCGGTGTTGACGGAGAGGACCTCGAAGGAGATCACAGCAGCCGCAACGTTAGTTCTGTAGCCACTTCCGACTGTAAGGTCACCGAAGTTGTACTTCTGGGTATGAGCAGGACCAGTGACGAGACCAGTTGTCTGAGAAACTTCGTACTTTCCAGCGGGAAGGCCGTCGACAGAGACCCTCTCGTAGCCGGCTTCGTTGTTGAGGCCGACATCCATGATGACGTTCTCGTGCTTGATGGTGAAGATGTCGCTCTTTTGGACCTCAGCCTCTCCTGGGTTGGCGCTGATGGAGATCTTGTAGTTGCCCTCGGCGGCGGACTTCTGGCCGAACTGGTCTATGGTGCGAAGGCTGCCACGGACAAAGGCCTTGGTGTCAAGGCTATCGGACGACCAAAGGGCAGAGGCGCTTCCGTCGAGGAGCTTCTTCTTGTTGAACTGGGTCGTGGTGGAGATACGGTCGATCTCCTCGGAAAGCTGGTTGACCTCGTCCTGGATGTACTTACGATCCTGGTTGGTGAGGGTGTCGTTTGCGGACTGGACGGAGAGCTCTCTCATCCTCTGGAGGATGGAGTGGGTCTCGTTGAGGGCTCCCTCAGCGGTCTGGATCATGGAGATGCCGTCCTGGGAGTTGTTGACAGCCTGGTCCAATCCCTTTATCTGAGCCCTCATCTTCTCGCTTATGGCCAGCCCTGCCGCGTCGTCGGCGGCGGAGTTGATCCTGAGTCCGGTGGAGAGCTTGTTGATGGACTTCTGAAGGTTGCTGTTGGTAGCGCTCAGTGAGTTATAGGCAAAAAGCGCAGGTACGTTGTGGTATACACGCATTTTTCTTACCTCCTTGTGAGTAGTAGGCTATCGGGCTTCCTTGCCCGACCCGTATCAAATAATAACAATGCACGTCAGAGAAACGTTTTACTTAAGCTGGAATCGCAAGCCCGGCCTGAAAAATCCCCCCTCCCGTCGCAAGACGTCCATATCCCGTGCTGGTTTAGTTTTCGGACACCTCAACCCCGAGGTTTAGCCCTTTTTCCCTCAACTTGGAAAAAAGAGCTGAAGATATTACGGGGCGATAGTACCCCAGGAACTCAGGTCTCTCCGCGATCTCGGAGACAATCCTGTCACCGATAGCCCTATAGCCCTCGTCCTCGGCCTTAAAGGCCACGTCAAGATAGCGACAGAGCCACTGAAACAAGGGCTGGCCCTTCTCGTCCATGCTGTAGTACGCCTCTATAACCACCTTCCACACGTTATCCAGGGCCCTTCCAAAATCCCCCTCGAGCAGGGCCAGGTCGCCCAGCAGATGAAAGTACGCCACAGGATTTTTCTCCTGTATGACCTTGGAAGTGCGGAGGTTGTCCAGATACTCGTGCCAAGCCCCCTTTACCTCCTCGGACAATGAATCGGACAGCTCCTTCTGACCGTAATCGGCCAGGTTTCTGGCTATGGACAGGGCCAATCCGAAGGGTGGGATATGGGTCAGGTCCGGCTTTATGAGGGTATGAGCCAGGTCCTGTAAAAACGCCACTATCTTGGCCTCCTCGAGGGGTTCACCCTGCACCCTAGAGCTCGCCGCCAGAATCATGCGACAGGCCCTCTCGCCCCTCCCCTGCTGGGATAGCATCCTTGACAGACGCCAGAGAACCTCCCATCCCTCTTTTGGAAAAAGGCCGTCATCTATCCTAGCTATGAGGTTGTTGAGCCTCACCAGCTCGGTGTTGTCCTCCTGGGCCTCATCCGAAATTAAACGGGTAAACTCGTCAAGAAGCCCTTCAGCCTCGACCAGAAGCTCGTCCGAAGGGATATGCCTAAGCAGCTCCAGCCTGTTGCCCTGATCCTTGCCGTACCAGTAGGCGACCTTTGCCACGTAGAAAAACCACTGGGAGAAGAAGTTCAATATAACCCTGTGTCCCTGGATTATCTCCTCGTAGGCCCTTCTCCAACGGTAGACCTCTTCCATGGTATCGAGGTTTCTGGTCTCGGCCAGAACCGCTCCGCTAAGGAACGTGTAGCTCTGGCCGATGAAAGCCAGTGGGCTGTTGCCCCCGTGTAGCCTGTCCAGAGCCACGGCAGCACGTTGGCTGTGCTCCCTCCTCTGGGACGGGGTTATCGTCTCGGAAACAGCTTCGACGTGTTTTTCGATCTCCTTCAGGAGGTCCAAAGACGCCTGGACCATGGGGTGACCGGAGTCATGAAGCCGATCTTGGACCCTGTTGGCTATGGCAGGGGCGTCTTTGCTTTCAATTCCCTTTATGGCCAGCTCAAACGGATACTCCGCAAAGGTGGAGATACCCTCTGCCTGCCTTTCGACGAAAACATCGAGGTCCTCTACGACGCTACCAGGTATCAGGGCCCCTCCCTGAGTGCAGTCGTGTATCTTGACACCTATGGTCTCACATCTTTTGGTGAAGGCCTCGAATATCTTTATGAATTTAAGCCACGTGACGTGGGTCTTAACTGGCTTGCCATAGATGCCTGGGACCTCAAGCAGATTCTCGTAACGCTGGGCCTCTACGGCCTGGTCTTTCTCCGAGGCCGTATTGGAAGCATGGCTTTTTCCATCATCGCCATAAGCCAGATCCTGTCCTATTAAAGCTATCGATGAAGCTCCCAGGTTTAATGCGACCGAGACGGCCATGTGTGCCACAGAAGCACCGCAGGGGAACAGCTCGCCGCCTCCTAAAGCTCCGATCAACCACTGGTCAAGCTCCAACTCGACCTTACCGATAACCTGAACCGGTCCTGGCCACCGAGCCACGGTCTGAGGAGTACAGGCAAAGGCGGCGACCAGCACTATTTTGGAACACTCCTCAGGATAGGCTTCTATTAAAGGAGCGATGTTCCTTATATACATTTCCTGAGGTCGCTCAATGGAAGTCACAAAATGGGGAATTATGCCCAGAGACAGCAGTTTTCTAGCGGCGGTGTCGGCCGCTATTATGACAAAACGGTCCTGAAGGTCCTTGAGTAGATGTACGTTTTTATCAAGAGAGGGACCGGACGCCACACATATACATGGCCTGCCTTTTAGATCCGAGAAATCGCTGAATCTAGGGCTGTTGAGTATCCACGGGAAGTTAAGGGCAAAGTTTCTGACCCCTATAAGGGTATCCTCAGCGGTGTTGCCGAGATACTCAACTGAAAGCCTGATCTGCCTCCACATCTCCCTCTCAAGGTTTAGAAACCTCTCGCCTAAGGACTCAAGTTCGCCTCCGTGGTTTATCTTAACCGCGGAGTTTATCAGGAATATCCCAAGTGGTTTGACGTTGACCCCAAGGGCCTCCTGACACAGAAACTGGTCCTCAAAAACGACGAAAGATATGCGGCATCCATCAGGAAGGGCCATATAGACCGACGTCATGGATAAAGTGTACAACAACCTCTCCACGGACGGCTCCACCACCACCACAGCCAAGGCCGTGTCAGGAAGGGATTTCAGAACATGAAACAGATAAGGGGGGGCTCCTATTCCGTTAACCACAAACACGCAGGATCCTGCGTGTTTTTTTCTAAAGGCTCCGTGATCTTCGGCTTCGTCGTGTTGAAAGAAGGGGTCTTCATCTCCGATCTGAATCCATCTGCCAATGGAGCTAAGCTTTTCATCGACGGAGAAGCCCCCCATTCCCTCCCTCTGCTCAATAAAATCCCTGAGTTTTTTTGCCAAAAGGGGCTGCTTTTTCTCCAGCACAGTCAGGTTCTTTTCCAGAAGAGGCGTCTTGATCATCTAGATTCCCTTTCCTTTTTCAGCTTAGACAGGGTTTCGTCTAAAACGGAGGAGGGCCAGTTAAACTGGCTGGCCCTCCTATTGGTGTCGGCGACCTCACAGTACAGCTCGTTTCTCCATATCGCCACGCTTGCAGGTGCGGTTACACCTATTTTAACGGTATCTCCATTGACATCAAGGACTTTAACCTCTATATCCTCACCTATCTTAACGGATTCCCCTTTTTTTCGAGCCAGGACTAGCATGGCGAATCCTCTACGCCTTCTGTAACCTTGAATACATCCATCAGAGGCGTGTCGATTGTGTAGTTTTCGTTTAACACCACAAACTGATATCCCCTTCTGGTTTCCTTGTCCACCAGGATAGGGGCTCTAAGGTTAACCGAGACGGCCCCAGGGTTGCCGACCGGAACCGACACCACCAGCAGTATGCCGACATCGGAGAGGCTATTTATGCCTAACTTATCGCTGTCGGATGAGGACAAGGATATACGGTATCCAGGAAAAACCTGTAGAGCTGGTATAACAGGCAGGGCCACTTCAGGCGAGGTGCAACTCTGAAGCCACTTGATCAAAGAGTCGTCGTCTCCGACTATGATCCATCGATGGTCGTCTTCAAAACCCGGAATCCCCTCGGGGAAAAGGAGCGCCTCCGAGATGTCGAAGGACAACTCCCCAAATCTCTCTGTTTTCAACACGTCAACCATAAAAGCATCCTCGCCTTCTCTATCCAAGGAAGTCCACCAAAGTGGGCTGGATGATCCTAGCCACTGTGGCAAGACCAGCTTGGTATATCGCCTGAGCTGACATGAACTCCATCGCCATCTTGGCGAGATCGGTATCGCTTATGGAGCTGTAAAGCTCGGTGTAGTTCCCGTTATTTTGAGTAAGCCTAGAGACGCTTCCCTCGTAACGTTTTACAAGAGCCCCACCCTCCGTCCTGCATTTAAGCAAGGAGTCTATCTGGTTGTCTATATCCCCGAGCAAAGAGCTTATGGCGTCCCTATCCTGACCGTCGACGGCGTCAATAAGGTCCTCCATGAGGCCGAAGAAGTCGGTCTGGCGGTAATCAGCTCCAGAGCGTCTGGTGACTACCTGACCGAAGGGACCAGCTCCCCCCCTGTCAGGGGGGGTAGCCCTAAGAGTTCCAGCTCCCAGGACATCGTCAGCCATATGGCCGGAGACCTCAATGTGATAGCCCTTAGGGGACGTGAGGATAACGTGATC
>JAQUTB010000079.1 GCA_028709985.1 Dethiosulfovibrio sp. | reverse complement strand
AGATCTTCACCAGAAAGAAAGGCGTCTTCGCCGGACTATCCGAGATGCTTTTTCTGCTGAAGGATCGTAAGGACATAGAGATAGAGGCCCTCTCCGAGGGCGAGGAGTTCGAGCCCAGGGAGGTCCTGGTCAGAATCAGCGGTCCCTACGGTTCCTTTGGTATGTTGGAGACCGTCTATCTGGGCATGTTGGCTAGCTCTACAGCTTGGGCGACGGCGGCCAGAGAGTGTGTCCTAGCAGCAGCGGGAAAGCCCGTTCTGTGTTTTGGAGCGAGGCACGTTCACCCCTCGGTGGCCCCTGTTATGGAGAGGGTCGCGGTTAAAGTAGGGGGATGCCACGCTGCTAGCTGTATATTGGGAGCCAAGCTTGCCGGAATGGAGCCCTCCGGTACCGTCCCTCATGCCGCAATACTCATCGCCGGGGACACCTTAAAGCTCGCCCGTCTTTACGACGAGACCATGGCCCCAGAGGAGCCGAGGTTTGTCCTCGTCGACACGTTTAAGGACGAGACGGAGGAAGCGCTACGGCTGGCTCACGCCCTCGGTGGGCGGCTCTCCGGGGTAAGGTTGGACACCCCAGGAGAGAGAGGCGGTGTAACGCCTGAGCTGGTCAGGGAGCTCCGGTGGAGGCTGGATCGCGCCGGATTCTCCGACGTCTCCATAATAGCCTCCGGCGGGATAACCCCCGACAGGATAAGACTCCTGTCCGAGGCTGGAGTGGATTCCTTCGGAGTGGGGAGCTACATATCCAACCCCGATCCGCGGGACATGACCATGGATATAAAGATGATAAACGGCTCTCCCATAGCCAAAAGAGGCCGCCTTCCGGGGCTTCAGGACAACCCAAGGCTGAAGAGAGTTCTTTAACAAAATAGTTTTTTTGAGTAGGCTAGTTTTCCCTCTCTCGGATTGCCTTTCTTCCTTTTTGGCTGGCTGCCACACCCCCAGATAATGGCCGTTTGATTTGAAGAAGAGTGGCTCCCCAGAGTCCTGTGCGATGCTTTGAGATGAAGGGATATTCTAAATAGACATATAATATTGGATGAATACAAGGAGAGTGTTGGGAATGAGCGATCACCGCACCTTCATGGCCAAGAAGGGCACCCTCCAGCGTTGCTGGTACGTTGTCGATGCCACCGATAAACCACTCGGTAGGCTCGCTGCCCAGGTGGCTATGGTTCTTATGGGCAAACACAAGCCCACTTACACGCCCCACGTCGACACTGGAGATTTTGTCGTAGTCATAAACGCCGAGAAGATCAGGCTTACCGGTAGAAAGATCGATAAGAAGGTCTACAGCCATTCGGGATATCCTGGTGGTTTCAAGGAAACTACTTACGGAGAGATCCTTCGTAAATTCCCTGAGAGGCTCATAGAGAAGGTCGTAAAGGGCATGGTTCCTCGGAACAAGCTTCAGATGACCCGGAAGCTTAAGGTATATGCTGGACCTGTCCATCCCCACGCGGCTCAGAAGCCCGTGGAGATGAACATCTAGTTTTGTCATACGGAGGTAGATTGGACATGCAGACTTCCTACACATGGGGAACAGGCAGGAGAAAGAACGCCGTTGCCCGAGTTCGTATAGCTCCTGGCGAGGGCAAGATCCTCGTCAACGAGAGGGATGTACAGGAATATTTTCCCAGGCTTTGCTGGGTTACCCAGGCTCTTGAGCCTCTCAAGACCGCAGGGGTTGAGGGCAAGCTTGACGTCTACGTCAACGCCCACGGCGGCGGTCTCACCGGCCAGGCCGGAGCGGTTCGCCTCGGCATCGCCAGGGCCCTCATCAAGATAAACCCCGAGCTTCGTCCAGCCCTTAAGAGGGCCGGTATGCTATGTCGGGATTCCCGTATGGTCGAGCGTAAGAAGTACGGCCAGAAGGGCGCAAGAGCGAAGTACCAGTTCTCCAAGCGTTAGTTCAGAACTTTGCCGAAGAGCCGAGGATATCCTCGGCTCTTTTTTTATACCTTCTTATTGAGCTTGATCTGTTTGTAGGGTATAGTTCAAAGAGTGTCTTAATATGGGACGAGAAAGGAGGTCGCAGATGAGGGAAAGTAGATTTGGGCAATCCCTGCTGTTCAGGATGTCCACTGTTCTGTCGGTATGTGCCCTGCTTGTCGTGGCTCTTCTCTTTCTCTGCTCCTTTTGCGAGTATCGTAGCTATAGGATGGAGCTCTTTGAGAATAACAGGAACACGAAGGAATCCTTTCTGGTTGAGGAGATAAAGCTGATCAACCGTGGCCTTATGATGGCCGATGACGTGGTGGACGAGTCCATAAAGAACGCCCTTGTTCACTGTAGCGGTATGTACTCGTCCGGTTGGGACGTCTCCTGCGATTTAGCGCCCCTTAAGAAGGGCGTAAGCTATCTCCTTCACAGGCAGGAGGAGGACGTAAGACTCAACGTTATAGATCGGGAAGGCGTAATCCTGTTCAGCTCGGATCCAGGTAGCCTGGGTATGGACTTTAAAAGATGGCCCCCCTTCTATAAGCAACTTCTGTCGATCTTCAACCGCCTCGGGCCGGTGGTGGACCCGTGGAGTCGCGATCTAAATCATCCAGGTAAAATCCACAAATACGGTTATATCCCTACCGAGGACGGCCGTTACCTGATAAGCATCGGGGTGTCCGATAAAGGTATACATCGGCTGAAGGACGAATATTTTTCGTTCGATGGCGTTTTAGCGAGGGCGAGGGAGAAAGTCGACGATTTCGTGTTGGGAGTTACGATAAACAGAAATGGGCGAATCTCGGGAATGGACGAGACCTCCCTGAGGTCGACCCTGGCTGACGCAGGTGTCGATCCAGAGGACGTCAGGGACCAGGCCCTAATGGTCTTCGAAGACAGAAAAACCATATCTAGGTCCTTTACTGACGATCTCAATGGCAGGTGGCTTTACCTGGATTTTGAGGATGACACCTCCGCATCGGGGGATAACCTGAACTTGGTGCTGTTCACCCTTTTCTCGTCTAAGGTGGCTAACGGGGATATACGGTCCAAGTTGACGGAGATGGCGGTGATCTTCTTAGCCCTAACCCTGGTGTTGGCGATAGTGCTCTTTCTGGTCCATCGATACCTCTCCGTTCAGGTTAAGGCAATATTGGAGGATATAGATCGTATTGCCTCAGGGGATCTGGACCACAGGATCAAGAGCGTGAGCCTTGTAGAGCTGCGTAAGCTGGAGAAAAGCATCAATAGAATGGTGCGAAGGATTAAAAGGCAGATAGAGCGGGATCGCATCGCCTCGGAGACGATCTCCCGCGAGCTATCGCTCAGAAAACAGGCGGAGGAGCAGCTTAAACTGGCCAACCAGGCGCTCTTCAAACAGGCCACGATCGACGACCTTACCGGTCTTTTTAACCGCCGTAGCCTTATGTCCACGCTGGAGAGGGAGATAGCTCGTTGCCACGAGGAAGGGGCTTCTCTTGGCCTCATGGTGATAGATCTGGATAAATTTAAGGAGATCAACGATCTTCTTGGTCATCTTTTCGGCGACAGGATCTTGACTAACGCGGCTGGTTTTCTGCTTGAGACCTGTAGTGACTTCGTAGTGGGACGCTACGGTGGAGACGAGTTCATGTGCATCCTCCCGGGCCTAGCCTGCGATACCTTGGTGGAAAAGGGCAAGGCTTTACTCAGAGGCGTGAGCGACGTGGGGATAGACGGAATTAAACTCTCCTTTAGCATCGGCGGGACCACCTTTCAAGATGGCGATACGGCTGAGTCAATCCTCCAGAGGGCCGACTCGCTCATGTACAGAGCGAAAAAAAATCGAAACACTTTCTGTTTCGATGTTGAAGGGAATGGCCTCTGCGTGATACCCTAATGGTCTGGGAACGAACACGGCGACGAAGGGAGGGAGTGTCATAGACCCAAGGGTAAACGTGAAGGAATGGTTTGATCGAATAGGCCTTCTGCTGAACAATAAGGCTTTCCCCGAGGCAAAGGAATATCTCTCGGCCATGGAGCCGGTGGATATAGCTGAGGGAATGGAGGATCTATCCTCCTCTCAGATGGTGCTTTATTTCAGGCTTCTTCCCAAGGACCTAGCCATAGAGGTCTTTGAGTTGATGAGATGGGACGAACAGCAGCGGCTCATAGAGCACGTGACGGACAGGGAGGTCAGGGAGATAATAGAGGACATGTCCGACGACGACCGGACGGTACTCCTGGACGAACTGCCTGCTAAAACGGTTAAAAAACTCCTTCAGCAGCTTTCTCCTGATGAGAGACAGCTCGCAAACAGGCTTTTGAACTACCCAGAGGATTCCGCTGGCAGGGTCATGACCCCCGAGTTTATCGACCTCAAAAAGGGCATGACAGCGGAAGAGGCCGTGGCCAGGATAAGGTCGGTGGCCAGAAAAAAAGAGACCATATACACCTGTTTCGTGATAGACGAGGCCAGGCATCTTCAGGGAGTGGTGGAGCTTGAGGATCTTATAATGGCTGGGTCCAAGACCGAGGTCGAGTCCATAATGGACGATCAGCCGGTATACGTTACCACCACCACTGACCAGGAGGGGGTCGCCAGGGTGATGTCCCGTTACGACCTCCACACGATTCCAGTTACCGACAAGGAAAACAGGCTCGTGGGAATAGTTACCTTCGACGACGTACTGGATATACTGGAGGACGAGGCCACAGAGGACTTCGAGAGGATGGCCGGTATACAGCCGGTGGACGACAGCTACCTTGAGGTAAACCTGTTCACCATGGCCAGAAAGCGGTTCCTGTGGTTGGTGATATGCATAGTCACAGAGGCCTTTACCTCGTCGGTCCTCAAGTACTACTCTCCCACGATACAGACGGTGGTGGCCTTGACTTACTTTATACCTCTCCTGATAGGAACAGGCGGTAACGCTGGGACTCAGGCCTCTACCCTCATGATAAGGGGTATGACCGTTGGCGATATTACCAGGAAGGATATAGGCCGAATAATCCTGAGGGAGACGGCTTCAGGGCTTCTGCTCGGCTGTGCCCTGGCGGTTTTGGGGTTTGCCAGGGCTTTGATGTTGGACACCGGACTTGACGTGGCCGTCGTGCTAACTCTTGCGATAGTATCGGTGGTCTTGATGGGCAACCTGGCTGGAGCCATGCTTCCTCTCATCGCCAGGGCTCTGAAGCTCGATCCGGCAATAATGTCCGGTCCATTTATAACTACTATAGTGGACGTGTTCGGTTTGATAGTCTATTTTGAGATAGCCAGGAGGATCCTGGGAAGTTAGTCCGTTGTATATAGAAAGGTGGCAATCCTATGGTTCGAAGTTTTTTTGTGGGGGTACTGTTGCTGTCGTCCCTTGCAGGTCCTCTGTTGGCCCAAGATATCCTAACCGTCGAGAAGGCCCTGGAGCTGGCCTACGATAACAACCCCGTCCTAATGGCCTCTCTCTCGAAAGAGGAGCAGGCCAGGCAGCAGATAGATCAGGCTAGGGCGTCAAGACTGCCCCAGCTGGGGGTGTCCCTCGCGGCCCAGTTCTCGAAGGACGACACGACCTATCCCGTCATCGGTGGCGGCGGTGGTATGGCCTTTGCGGGTTGGCAAAACGCCTATCAGGCGGCTCTTAGCCTAAACTGGCTTCTCTACAGCAGCGGGACAGTCCCCAACGCCATAAAGGCCAAAGAGCTCGCGCTACAGGGAGTTCAGGCCCAGTCGGTCAGGACAGGCCAGGCGGTGGAGAACGGCGTCAGGAAGGCATACTACTCTCTCCAGAGGGCCAGGGCAAAGCTTCTCGTCGCCCAGGAGGCCCTTGATTTAGCAAAGGAGCACCTCTCTCAGGTCGAATCGTTCTATAAATACGGCGTAGTCGCCAAAAACCAGGTGCTCAGGGTTCAAGTCGACGTCTCCGATGGAAAACTCAACGTTATAAAAGCGGAAAACGCAGTCGAGGTAGGTTGGAGCGCCCTTGAGCGTGCCGTGGGAGCGGGCTTAAAGGACGGATATATCCTCCCCGAGTCTGAGACCTCCGTGTCGGACAAAACGGTCCCAGAGGATCCCCTCTCAGCTGCGATGGCCTACAGGCCTGAGCTTGTATCGCTGGAACGATCCAGACAGTCCGCGCTATCCATGGCGAAAGCTGCTGCCGGCACGAGAGGGCCACAGGTTGGTCTTCAGGCCCAGCTCAAGGAGGCGGACAACTCCTTCTTCCCCAACGGTAACGACGATTGGGCGGTCTCTCTGTCCGCTTCCTGGACCTTCTTCGACGGCGGCGAAAGCCTAGCCAAAGAAAGGGAGGCCAAGGCCGCGGCCCAGGAGCTCATTCACTCCATAGAGGACCTGAAAAAACAGATCTCCATGGAAATTTCCTCCGGCAAACTGAACCTTGAGTCCGCTCTCCAGAGGATAGAGGTGGCAAGGGACCAAGTGGCAAGCGCCGAGGAGGACTACCGAATGGCGTTAAAACGATATACCGCCAATGTCGGTACCAACATAGACGTCTTGGACGCCAGGGTATCCCTGTCCAACGCAAAAACTCAGCTGGTGGACGCCGTTTACGACACCTACACCGCCAGGTCCGACCTCGAGTACGCGATGGGGTCTTCCAGCAGGTTCACGTTAAAATCCGACAGTTGACATCCCGAGGATTTGCTGTATAATACGTTCTTGTCGCAGGCCGGCGTAGCTCAGTTGGTAGAGCAGCTGATTTGTAATCAGCAGGTCACCAGTTCGAGTCTGGTTGCCGGCTCCAGGTAATAATGACGTGGTAGTGTGGCCGAGTGGTCAAAGGCAGCAGACTGTAAATCTGCCGGCGGACGCCTACGGTGGTTCGAATCCACCCGCTACCACCATTTTAAATTTTAACGTGATGCCGACTTAGCTCAGTAGGTAGAGCACATCCATGGTAAGGATGGGGTCTCCGGTTCGAGTCCGGAAGTCGGCTCCAGAGCATGAGAGACCCGGGCAGAGCGTTCCGGGTCTTTTTTTGTGGCTGGTGCTATCGTATCAGTCCTAAGTTATGGTACAATCTCGAGTGCCGGAAGTACGAAAAGAAAGTCCCTTTTAAGGGACGTATTTATGTAAATGGGGAGGTATTATTACCATGGCAAAGGAAAAATTTGCAAGAACAAAGCCTCATCTTAACATTGGTACCATCGGTCACATAGACCACGGCAAGACCAGCCTTACAGCTGCTATCTCCAAGAGCCTCGCCTCCGCGGGATACGCCGATTACTCCAAGTTCGAGGACATCGACAAGGCACCTGAGGAGAGAGAGCGTGGGATAACCATCAACATCTCCCACATCGAGTACCAGACCGACA
>JAQUTB010000078.1 GCA_028709985.1 Dethiosulfovibrio sp. | reverse complement strand
TGGGGTGGAAGGGAGGAATCCTACTGCGACGGTGGCTGGATGACCATAGAGATGCTCCAGGTCTTCGCCCTTCAGAGGACTAAGACCGCCAGGGACGCTATCGCCGTTATGGGAGCCCTCGCCGAGAAGTACGGATATGGCGACGTAGGGGAAGGTCTCTGGATAGCCGACGGTAACGAGGTATGGCTCTTCGAGATCACCGGACCTGGACCTCTTTGGAACTCGGAGCTTGGAATACCCGGCGCAATCTGGGCCGCTGCCAGGATCCCAGACGATCACGTCAGCGTCATAGCCAACCGTTCCAGGATAGGCAAACTCGACCTCAAGGACAAGGACAACTACATGGCTTCCTCCAACGTCATATCCTTTGCTAAGGATATGGGATGGTGGAAGGAAGGGGAGGAGTTCCTCTTCAACAAGGCCTATATGCCCGCGGAGGACTACGGCTACTCTCCGATATGCAGCCGCAGGGAGTGGAGGGCTCTCAGCCTTATGGCCCCTTCTCTTAACCTGAGCCCAACCGACGCCCAGTATCCTCTTTCGGTGAAGCCAGATAAGAAGGTATCCGCTCAGGACCTTATATCCATAAACAGGGATCATTATCAGGGAACCCCCTACGATCTCTCCAAGACGAAGGCTGGTGGTCCCTTCGAGTCCCCGGTTTTCTACAGAGCCAACAAGGATCAGAGGCCCGAGGGAATGAAGGGCGTCTACTGGGAGAGGAACATCAGCATTTTCCGTTGTTCCTACAGCCACGTGGCCCAGACCTGGGCGGACCTTCCCGATTCCGTCGGTGGCCTTATGTGGTTTGGGCTCGACCAGCCCGTTACCACCGTCTACGTGCCTGTCTTCGCCGGAGTGACAAAGGTCCCCAGCAGCTGGTCCGACGGCTATCGCCACAAGATGGACAGAAACAGCGCCTTCTGGGCTTTCAACTTTGTCAGCAACTGGGCAACCCTAAAGTGGAACTACATGATAAAGGATATCGTCGCTGAGCAGAGCCGTTTCGAGGGCCAGTTCTTTGCCGAGATCCCTGCCATAAAGGCTACCGCTGTCGAGATGCACAAGAAGGATCCAGCCAGTGCTGTAGAGTTCCTCACCAACTACAGCTACAACAACATGTTGGCGGTGGAGAAGGCCTGGTGGAACCTTGGCGACACCCTCGTCGGCAAGTACTGCGACGGCTACGTCATGACCGAGGAGGGAGCTCAGGAGTCCGCTGGCTATCCGACCTGGTGGCTTGAGGACGTGGAGTACGGTAAGACCTCCAACCCCGCGGACCCCAAGTAGATATATTTTTTAGTTAAAAAAATAGGGGGAGTGCCTGTTTAGGCACGTCTCCCTATTTTCTTTTCATCCTGAAATAGCCGCCAAAACAGCTCTTGACGTCGAAAACCGACACGAAGGCTATGTTGTCCAGTATTCTGTTTATCTCCGGGATATCCTTTCTGTTGCATATGATCTTTATCACGTATCTAGGGCCGGTTTTACCCTCTCCCTGTATCACTGTGGTGCCGAAGCCGCGTTCTCTCAGCTTATCTACAACGGCCAGTGTTCTCTCGTTGTAAGGAGCCATGGCCTCCACCAGGGTATAGCCCTTCATGAACCTATCCTCCAGGTATGACCCTACGTAGTTTCCCGTGGCGTATCCAAGGCAGTAGGCGACTAGCTCAAGCGGCCTCAGGACCCTGCCCCCACCGAGTATGTGCCCCAGTACCACCATGTAGAGCATTACCTCGAAGAAACCTATTATGGCGGCGGCGATCCTTCTGCCTCTCACAAGCTGCAGGATCCTGAAAGTTCCCAGGCTCACGTCGGTTACCCTGGCGCAGAATATCAACAACATGCTGACTATCAACGCGGTATCGACCATAAAATCATCATCCTTTCTTGTCTTTCAGCTTTGAGTTATCTCAATGCGTTGTGGTATGCTTACCCCGTGAGGTTCACTATATCTTCAAGGAGGGGTTTTTGTGAGCAAAAAGAACGGTTTTATCCGTAGTGTGGCTGTTTTAGCGTTGGTCCTCCTCTCTATATGTCCTGTATGGGCCAAGGATGGTGTCATAACCATTGTGGGGTTCAACGACATGCACGGCAAGATATTCTCCTACGAGGCCACGGTAAAGATCGATGGCGAGAAGGTCAAGGAGGACGTCGGGGGCATAGCCCGGATGGCCACAGCTATTCGGGAGATAAAGGCCGAGGATCCCGGCAACACGGTAATTGCACAGATGGGGGATACTGTAGAGGGACCTCTTTTTTTCTTCTTTCACGGGAAGGCCGAGTTGGCTGGGATAAACGCCATCCCGGTGGATGTAGGTGTCCCGGGAAACCACGAGTTTGACCTCGGAGCGGACGTATTTGGAGAGTTTATAAAATCCGCCTCTTTCCCGATCATCTGCGCTAACCTCGAGACTACCAGAGATGATCTGAGACTTCAACCTACCTGGACCAAAACCCTCGAAAATGGGCTTAAAGTCGGTTTCTTCGGTCTTCTCTGCACCGAGTTGGACTCCCTCACGAGCCCAGGTCCTGACGTCAAAGCGGGGCAGGACCTGGTTGCCGTCTCCAAAAAAATGGTGGAGGACCTCAAAGCCGACGGTTGCGATGTCATAATAGCCCTTACCCACATAGGAATAGAGGCGGATAGACTGGTCGCTCAGTCGGTAAAGGGAATACACGCCATACTGGGAGGACACAGCCATACGATAATGAGCGCTCCAGAGATAGTCGATGGGCCTGATGGATGGAAAACTATGATAGGTCAGGCCGGATCCATGGCCCGTTACATAGGGGCCATGAAGCTGGATATCAAAGACGGTCTCGTCGACGAGGCTCATAGCTCCTGGAAGCTCATAGAGATGCGCCAGTCCATAGCCAAGGCTCAGGACGTTCAGGCCGCAATTGAGCCCTTTGGCGAGGAACTCAAGAAAAATCTAAGCAAAAAAGTCGGAACCATGCCTAATAACATCGACGCCACAAGGGACGTTGTCAGAGGACAGGAATCGGCCCTCGGCAACTACCTCGCCGACGGACTTCGCTGGAAGGCTGGGACAAACGTGGCTTTCGTAAACGGCGGTGGCATCAGAGGGGACAAGATAATCCCCGCAGGAGACGTCTCCTACAACACCATCATGGACGTATTCCCCTGGGGTAACACCCTTCAGACCTTTGTCCTCACCGGCAAAGAGCTGAAAGAGGTCATGGAGGTCTCCGGTTCGGCTCTTATAGGAGAAGGGGACAAGTACGAGCCCAACGACAGAGCTCCCAGCGGGGCGTTCCTCCAGATCTCCGGTATGAAGGTCGTGTTCGACCTCTCGAAAGAGCCTGCCCTGATAGACAACGACTCCAAGCTCACCAGGCCGGGGTCAAGGGTCGTCTCCCTTGAGGTCAAAAAAGGCGACGAGTGGAAGAACGTGGAGGACGATGGGGAATACACCGTCGCCGTCTACTCCTGGACCGGAAGCGGCGGAGATAAGTTCTACACCTTTGGCTCCAAAAAAGGACAGGATTTCTACGTATCCGACTCCGACGTGTTCGCCGAGACGGTAAGGCACACCGACGGCGTAGTCGACCCTGTCGTCGACGGAAGGATCACCATAAAACGCTAAATAAGGTAAAGACGGAGAGAGGGAGGCCCATGGGCCTCCCTCTCTCCGTCTTTACCTTAGGCTTAATTTGTTGTATTCTATACTTCGGTTTATGCAATCGATTGCAGACTTGATTTTTGTGCCCGATTGGTGTATCCTTCTATGAACTAAAAATCACTACGTCTTTGTTTGAAAACAAAAGTTCACGGGAGGTGCCTATGTATCAGCTCAATCTTACCCTCGCCGACGGAAACAGCTTTCCCTGTCGGTCCACGTTGCCCTCTCCGTCTTTAGACGGAGAGATAGTATTCACCACCGCCTATCCTGGGTACTCTCAGTCCATCAGCGATCCATCCTATTACGGTCAGATTCTGGTGTTTGCCTTCCCATGTATAGGAATGTACGGCCTTGACGAGGAAGACCTTCAAAGCTCCCGTCCCTGGGTTAAAGCGGTTGTTATCGGTCGCATAGAGGACATGGACGGTAGTGTTCGAGATTGGTTACATCGATGGGACGTCCCGATTTTGGTTGGGATCGACTGTCGGAGCCTTGTCCTCCGAATAAGGGAGATAGGGACCTCTATGGCTCGGGTCTCAAAGGCGGCAGAAAAGCCTTTGATCGACGCTCTCGGAGGCGATTTGGTTCACCAGGTTTCCTCTAAATCCTCTAGGTGTTTCGGTGTAGGGGATATCTCGTTGGCTTTGGTCGACTACGGCGTAAAGTCGGATATAGTTCGCCGTCTTGTCCGGTTGGGGTGCAAGGTCACAGTTTTGCCCCATATGAGTTCCGCCTCTACGATCTTAAACGGGGGCTTTGACGGGGTGCTGTTGAGCAACGGTCCAGGGGATCCGTCAGAGCTGTCGGAGGAGATCGCCGTTATCCGTGCCCTTATAGGTTCGATTCCCGTGTTCGGTATATGTCTGGGATGTCAGCTGTTGGCCCTGGCCTGCGGAGCGAAGACCCAGCGACTTCCCTACGGCCACAGAGGCAGCAACCATCCTGTGGTGGAGGAAAAATCCGGTCATGCCATTATCACCAGTCAGAACCACGGCTACGCCATATACGAGCCGAGCCTGGATGGGACCGGCCTGGATGTCATCTTCAGGCATCTCGCGGACGGCACAGTCGAGGGAGTCCGCCATACTGAGACAGGGGCCTGGGGTGTTCAGTTTCACCCTGAGGCGGGTGCGGGCCCTCTCGACGGGCTCTCCCTGTTTGACCGATTTATAGACCAGATCAAGGAGTGCCAGTCCAATGGATAAAAAGATGGTGGTCCTGGTTATAGGCTCCGGTCCTATCAGGATAGGGCAGGCAGCGGAGTTCGATTACTCCGGAAGCCAGGCGTGCAGGGCGCTTAGGGATGAGGGGTGTTGGACGATCCTCCTCAACAGCAATCCAGCGACCATACAGACCGATACCCTGCTGGCGGATGCCGTATATATTCGCCCTCTGACGGTTAAATCGGTGGAGGACATTTTAAAGTCCCACCAGGTCGAAGGGGTCGTAGCCACTTTAGGGGGCCAGACCGGCCTTAATCTGTGCGTCGAGTGCCATAAGCTGGGGCTCTGGGATCGTTACGGCGTAAAGGTCCTGGGGACCTCCGTCGAGTCCATCCTCCTGGCGGAGGGACGGGAGGCTTTTCGTGATCTCGTGGTGTCCATAGGTGAGCCGGTGGTGGAGAGCGCCTATGTCTCGTCGGTGGAGGAGGCGACCGCCTTTGCGGATAAAACCGGTTTTCCCCTGGTGATCCGCCCTGATTTCACCTTAGGTGGGACAGGTGGAGGTCTGGTGGAGGACAGCGATTCTCTGGTTCATACCGTCGACGGTGGCCTTAGGGCCTCCCCTGTGAACAGGGTTCTGGTGGAGAGGTATCTGAGGGGCTGGCGAGAGATAGAGGTTGAGGTCGTCAGGGATGGATCAGGAAACAGGCTGGCGGTATGCAGTATGGAAAACGTCGATCCTATGGGGGTCCATACCGGAGATTCGGTTGTTGTCTCGCCGGTTTTGACCCTTAACGACAGACAGTGGCAGGTTCTCCGGCACTCGGCCCTTCGTATAGTCGATGCCCTGGACGTGAGGGGAGCCTGTAACGTCCAGTTCGGCATATCCCCGGACGGGGAGGATTACGTCGTCATAGAGGTCAACCCCAGGGCCAGCCGATCCAGCGCCTTGGCCAGCAAGGCTACAGGCTATCCTATAGCCAGAATGGCCGCAAAGATAGCCTTAGGCCGTTCTCTGGCGGAGATGCCAAACCCTGTTACCGGGAGCGGCAGCGCCATGGCCGAACCAGCGCTGGACTACGTGGTCGTAAAGGTCCCCCGCTTCCCTTTCGATACCTTTAAGGTCGAGGACCGTTCTCTAGGTACGAAGATGAAGGCTACAGGAGAGGTCCTAGCCATGGGACTCTCCTTTCAGGAAGCCTGGATGAAGGCCATGAGATCCCTTGGCACGGAGCCCTGGATGGATAGAGACGAACCGGGCCGTTCCGACTTCGAGCTGGAGATGGACCTGACCTCCCCTACCGATCGCTGTCTTAGGTCGGCTATAGAACTAATCCGCAGAGGTAGATCGGTGGAATCGCTGTCCCGTATGTCCTCGGTCCATCCCTACTTTATGAAGGCCATGGAGTCCATCGTCCTCACGGAACGCCGCCTCGGCGGTGAACCTCTGGCCGAGGATCTCCTCCGATCGGCGAAAGCTGAGGGGTTCTCCGATGGGGCGGTCGGGAAGATGGCCGGTATGGACGTCGAAGAGGTAAAAGGTCTACGAAAAAAGTGGGGAATATACCCTGGATACCGTGAGGTCGACGGATGCGCCGGGGAGGTCCCGGCGGGATCGGGCTATTGGTACGGGACATACGGGGCGGCAGGAGATCCTTTTTTTCCCTCTTCAGGGGAGCCTATCGCCGTTATAGGTTCAGGGGCCATAAGGATAGGCCAGGGTGTGGAGTTCGACTACTGTTGCGTTAAGGCCGTCGACGCCCTGAGAAGACGGGGCATAAGGTCCATAATGATCAACGATAACCCTGAGACCGTAAGCACCGATCACGATATATCCGACGGCCTATACGTCGAGCCCCTCGCACTGGAGGACCTGGAAAACGTGTTAAATCGGGAGGGAGTCTCCTCGGTTTTCGCCTCCTTTGGAGGACAGACCTCCCTGAGGCTCGGCCTGGAACTCGAGTCCGTCGGCATAGGCCTTCTAGGGACCTCCGGTCGGACCTTGACTGCTGTCGAGGACAGGGGGATTTTCGCCGACCTCCTGAGGGATCTGGACATAGCCTTTCCCGAGGGTGACAGCGTGAAAAACGTCCAAGAAGGCCTTGCGGTAGGTGAGAGATTGGGATTCCCCCTGATGGTCCGTCCTAGCTTCGTCATAGGAGGGGCGGCTATGAAGGTGGTGTCCAGGCTTGAGGATCTGGAGTCGGTGCTTCAGTTCGCCTTTGACTCCGTTCCGGGACAGGAGGTCCTTCTCGATCGATTTCTCCCTGGGCGGGAGTTCGAGGTCGACGCCCTTTGCGACGGAGGTAAGGTCTTTATCCCTGGGATTTTTGAGCATCTCGATCCATCAGGAACCCATTCAGGGGACTCTGTGGCCCTATTCCCAGACCTCTCCCTGACCGACCTTCAAAGGGGCGAGATAGTCGATATATGCTCTAAATTGGGAAAAAAC
>JAQUTB010000077.1 GCA_028709985.1 Dethiosulfovibrio sp. | reverse complement strand
CTTAAGATGCTGGGGATAAAGGCCTTCAACCTCTATGGCTTCTGGGGAACCTGGATATCCGAGTCTCTGACCTACTTCCCCGTCGCCTTTTTGACCATAGCGGCGGTGCTCTCCTGTATAGACCCTAACCTGGAGGACGCAGGTTTAAGCCTGGGGGCATCGCCTTTTAAGGTGTTTCGGACGGTAACTCTGCCTCTGTCGGTGCCGGGGATAGCCAACTCTATGTTGCTCCTTTTTGCCTGCTCCTTGGCGGACTTCGCCACTCCTCTAGTCCTGGCGGGACACCAGTTTCCCGTGCTGCCCACCCAGGCATATCTCCAGATAACAGGCCTATACGACCTTCGGGGAGGGGCGGCTCTGTCCTTCGTCCTGCTGGTGCCAGCCTTAGCGGTGTTTTTGCTCCAGCGTTTCTGGGTCTCCAGAAAGAGCTACGTCACCGTCACAGGAAAGTCCGGGGCCAGGACCAGGACCAAGGGGCTGGGACCGATAACGGAGTGGTCCATACTGGTCCTCTGCGGGGCTGTGATAGCCTTTATCCTCTTTCTCTATTCTCTCATAGTCGCCGGGGCTTTTACAAAGGCCTGGGGGGTAAACAACTCATTCACACTTGAGAACTTCGTCTACGTCATGGACCACGGCCAGAAGGCCATAAAGGACACCCTCATGATAGCCCTTACCGCCACACCTATAGGGGCCCTCCTGGCTGTGGCCATTGCCTACATCACTCAGAGGAAGCCCTTTCCCGGCAACGGCCTTATGGAGATAGTGTCGCTCCTTAACTACGCCCTGCCCGGGACGGTAGTAGGTATTGCCTACGTAATAGCCTTCAACGGAAAGCCCTTTATGCTCACCGGTACCATGGCTATACTAGTGGCAGCCTACGTATTTCGCTACGACTCGGCGGGCATAAGGGCGGTGATAGCCTCCCTTCACCAGATTGACCGATCCATGGAGGAAGCCTCCATGAGCCTGGGGGCGTCGTCCATAACCACCTTCCGAAAGGTCACCTTTCCCCTGGTGGTCCCAGCGGTGCTGGCGGGAATGAAGTATCTGTTCATCCACTCTATGACCGCCATAAGCGCCACCATCTTTCTGGTGTCCGTCAGCTGGTCTCTACTGACCACCAGGATACTGGAGTGCATGACCGAGCTCCAGTTCGGCAACGCCTGCGCTTTTTCCATAGTGCTCATAGCCATGGTTTTCGTTTTCAGCGGTCTTCTAGGCCTTCTGGCCAAGGCCACAGGACATACCTATAAAGGACAGGGAGGAAGCCTCTGATGGCCGTATCTCTTCAACTCAGCAAAATAGCCAAGACTTTCGTAAAGGACAACGTCCCCTTTCACGCCGTCAAAGAGCTGGATCTGGACGTAAAAGGAGGGGAGCTTGTCACCTTCCTAGGGCCCTCGGGCTGCGGCAAGACCACCACCCTAAGGATGGTCGCCGGTTTTGAGACCCCTACATCGGGGAGGATACTCATAGACGGCCATGATGTCACCGACGTCATGGTGAACAAAAGACACATAGGCTTCGTCTTCCAGAACTACGCCCTCTTTCCCCACATGACCGTCGGGGACAACGTGGCCTACGGCCTCAGGATGAGGAACGAGTCCGCAAAGGACATAAAGACGAAGGTCGCCCAGGGCCTGGAGATGGTGGGGCTGTCCCAGGTGGAGAAGCGTTACCCCAACCAGCTCTCCGGCGGGGAACAGCAGAGAGTGGCCTTGGCGAGGGTGCTGGTTATGAGGCCGAAGGTACTCCTCATGGACGAGCCTCTCTCAAACCTGGACGCCAAGCTCCGTATCCACATGAGGACCGAGATAAGGAGGATCCAAAAACAGCTGGACATAACCTGTCTCTATGTCACCCACGACCAGAAAGAGGCCCTGACCATGGCGGACCGAATAATGGTCATGAACAAGGGCCAGGTGGAGCAGATAGGGACCCCCTTTCAGATATACACCGCACCGGAGAGCACCTTCGTGGCGGACTTCATAGGCCAGGCCAACATACTCGAGGGGACCTTGGACGACCTGGACGGCCTGACCTCTCGGATATCCACCGGAGGCAGTAACCTGTCCGCCAGGCTCCTTGAGGGCAAGAGCTATCGAAAGGGAGAGAAGGTCTCACTGGTCCTTCGTCCTGAGACCCTGTCCCTCTCCCAAGGAGGAGGGCTTCTGGGTGGCACCGTGATCCAGGTCGTCTTCAGCGGCGACAGAATGGAGTACACCCTGAGGCTCGGCGATGGCCAGTCCCTCCTGGCCATGGAGAATTTCTACCCAGGGATAAAGGTCTGGCAGGAGGGGGACTCGGTGGATCTGTCCTTCGACCCCTCATTAGTGGTGGCACTGCCCTAGACCACTTACGTTACTTTGTAACGATATCTGGATATGGATACATCTCTCCTTTGTGGATAGAATCAAGTTAATAACTCAAGGAGAGGGATGATCAAAGTGAAAAGGCAAGTTAAAAATATCGCCATAGCCTGTCTGGTGGCTCTGGGGCTGACCTCTATGGCCACCTACGGTGAGGCCAAGACCCTAAGGGCCTACACCATCTGGTCCGAGCGTTACGCCAAGGCCATATTCGACGCCTTCACCGCCGATACGGGGGTAAAGGTCCAGTGGATCCGGTTCTCCTCCGGCGAGCTTCAGGCCAGGCTTGAGGCGGAGAAGGCCAACCCCCAGGTGGACGTGGTTTTCGGAAATATGGCCGAGGCCTTCGTGGACGGCGTAAAAAAAGGACTCTTCGAGCCCTATTCCCCCAAGGGATCGGAGGTCATACCGGCTGAGTTCAAGGACAAAGACGGCTACTGGACCGGTGTGGCCTTGGACCCGATATGCTTTATGACCAACGGTCAGTTCCTGAAGGACAAGGGCCTCGATGCCCCACGTTCATGGGAGGACCTTCTTAGCCCTGCCTACGATAAAAAGCTTCAGATGGCCGACGCCAGGACCTCCGGAACCGCTATGTACCGTATCCTGAGCCTAGTACAGGCCATGGGCGAGGAGAAGGCTTTCGAATATCAGGTCAAGCTGGACTCGTCGGTTCAGACCTACACAAAAAGCGGAGCCGGTGGAGCCCTTCCGGTGGCCAGAGGTCAGGCGGCAGGGGGAATATTCTTCCTGGTGGACGGCCTTGAGATGGTCCAAAAGGGATATGATGTGGTGATAAGCTACCCCAAAGAGGGGGTTGTGGCCGGGATAGAGGCCATGGCTCTGGTGGCAGGGGCTAAAGACCCCGACCTGGGAAGGGCCTTTCTCGACTGGGCCTCAAGCGAGAGGATGCAGAAACTCTACGGCGAGAACGAGATAAACCTGATCCCAACCAACCCCGACGTGCCGGCTGCCACTGCGGAGCTGGACATGTCCTCCATGAAGATACTTCCCATGGACATAGTGTGGGCAGGGGAGAACAGGGAGAGACTGGTGAAGAGATGGGTGGAAGAGGTAGTTCGGTAAAAATAGCGATATGGGCGGCTCTGGGGATATTCGTGGTCTATCCCCTGGGCCGCCTTCTGTCGTCGGTGATAATAGGCGACAGCGGCCCTTCTCTGGAGCCCTTCGTCTCCGCACTGTCTCAAGGTGGAACCTGGGAGGCGCTGTTTAACTCCATGACCCTTGCCACTGCCGTGGCGACCTCAGGGACTGCCCTGGGCTTTCTCTTCGCCTTCGGTTCCTCCAGGATGGCCCTGCCTGGGGCGGTAAAAAAGTCCATGACCGCCATAACGGTGCTGCCTCTGGTTTCCCCGCCCTTCACCACCGCCATAGCCCTGACCCTCACGTTAGGGCCCGGGGGGACCGTGCTAAAGCTGCTGTCTTTGCCTGACATTGACATATACGGCTTCACCGGGACCTTGCTGGCGGAGCTGCTGACCTACTTTCCTCTGGCCTACCTGACCTTGAGGGGGGTTATGGAGGGATCCAGCAACGACCTTGAGGAGGGGGCCATGGACCTGGGGGCGACCCGTTGGCAGGCCTTCAAAACCGTCACACTTCCCCTGTCCATACCGGGTTTGGCCAACTCCTTTTTGGTGCTCTTCGGCCTGTCACTGGCGGACTTCGCCTCCCCTATGGTGATGGGTGGACATAGGTTTCCCGTTCTGACCACCGAGGCATATCTGAGGATAACCGGAATGTACGACCTTGAGGGGGGAGCGGCGCTGGCCCTAATACTGGTGGCTCCCGCTCTGGCTGTCTACTTTCTTCAGAAACACTGGACCAAGAGGAGTTTCGTAACTGTGACAGGGCGAAACCGAGGCCCTGCGGCGTTTATTATGGGGCCGGTGGGCCGTTGGTCGGTGCTGCTGCCTATAGGGATAGTATCCGCCTTTATCCTGTATCTCTACGGCATAATATTCGCCGGGTCCTTCGTGGAAGCCTGGGGGTTGGACCACAGCCTTACACTTGAAAACTACCGTTACGCTTTCACATCCGGTATGAGGTCTATAATCGATACGCTCCTGCTGGCCTCGGTCTCCACCGTCATCGGAACCCTGGCAGCCCTGGCTGTGGCCTTCTCCGTCGTGGATGGCCGGTCTCCCTGGACCGAGTTCACGTCCCTTCTAAACTCGGTCCTTCCGGGGACGGTGGTGGGCATCGCCTACGTCTCCGCCTTTAACTCGGGACCTTTGGTCCTCACCGGGACCATGACCGTCATGGTGGCTCTATGCGTCTTTAGGTATGGCGCTCCGGCGGTGAGGCTGATGATGGCCTCAATGGCCCAGATCGACCGTTCCATTGAGGAGGCCGCCATGGATCTAGGGGCCTCCAGGGCCAGGGCTTTTCGGGACGTGGTGATTCCTCTGATAATGCCATCCATACTTGGAGGGGCCAGGGCGATCTTCGCCGTCTCTATGACCGCCGTCAGCGCACTGATATTTTTGGTGTCGGTGAGGTGGAACCTCCTGACCGTCAGGATATTGGAGTGCATCACCGAGCTCATGTTCTCCCAGGCTGCCGCCCTGTCGGTGGTTCTAATAGTCCTGGTGTTCGCCTTCTCAGCTTTGCTGGACCGGCTGGCCCGCAGGCTCTCCCACTAGAGGGAGAACCTGAGGGCCTTCAGCATGCGGTCTATGTCCTCGTCGGAGATGTTCAGAGCCGGCAGGAACCTTATGGCTCCTCCCGCTACGTTCAGAAGGACTCCCCTCTCGAAGGCCATCTTAGAGACCCCTGGAGCGTAGTCGGTGGTGGCCCCTATCATCAGGCCCACTCCCCTCACCGAGTTGACCCAGGGGAGCCCGGCAAGGCCCTTGCGAAGCCTCTCTCCCTTCCTCGTCACCTCGGCCAGAAAGTCCTCGGTCATGGCCTCCACCACCGGCAGCCCTGCCGCTAAGGCCACAGGGTTAGGGGCGAAGGTCGAGCCGTGATCCCCCTGTTTAAAGGGACTGTGGCCGAAGGCCATCAGTGCCCCTAGAGGCAACCCTCCACCTATTCCCTTTCCCAGTGTCACCAGGTCGGGCTTAAGGCCGTAGTGCTGATAGCCGTATCCCTTTCCTGTTCGGCCTATGCCCGACTGGATCTCGTCGGCCACCAGCAGGAACCGCCCCTCCTGGTGGAGCTCTTTTATGGCTTCCGCCAGGTCTTCCGGGCAGGGGATGACTCCGCTGCTCCCCTGAAAGGTCTCCAGAAACACCGCCGATACGTCGTTGGCACGACAGAAGTCCCTGAGGCTGTCGCCGCTTTGGGGCAGAAACACCACGTTCCCTAAAAGGGGCTCGAAGGGCTTTCGGATCGCAGGGCCCCAGGTCAGAGACAGGGCGCCGCAGGTTCTGCCGTGAAAGTTGCCCCTGAACGACACCGTCTTTCCAGGTCTTAATACCTTTGCCGCCTTTATTGCCGCTTCGGTGGCCTCGGCTCCTGAGTTGGTGTAGGCCACCTGGCCGCCCCTTCCGTCCAGTGCCAGGAGGGCCTCGGCCATCCTCAACCCATCTGGGTCCTGGAAATAGTTTGAGAGGTGCATATAACGGCGGGACTTCTCCGCTACCGCCTCCACCGAAGGAGGATAGGAGTGCCCCATGGCCATGACCCCTATCCCGGCGTAGCAGTCCAGAAAAACCCCTTTGTCGGTGAAAATCTCCACACCCTCCGCCCTTTCCACCGCCAGAGGCAGAGGACCGTATAGAGGGGCCAGCATCAATCCGATTCCTTGCGGTCGAACTCTGACACCAGAGCCTTGGCGGCGGCGGTGGCCTGATCTCTCGGCACCAGCACCGATATCTTTATCTCCGAAGTGGTGGTGCAGAGGACCTCCACCTGGGCGCCGTCAAGGGCGGAGTAGAACCGAGCTGCCACGCCGGAGCTGGTCTTCATGCCAACTCCCACCGCCGAGACCTTGGCGACCGCCTCGTCGTCGGACAGGGTCCAGCCCTCTATGCCCTCAAGGCTCTGGCGGACCGAGGTCCTGACCTGACATATGTGGCCCGACACCACCGAGAAGGTTATGGAGGTCCTTCCTCCGGCGGACACGGTGGAGATCATGTCCACGTTCACCCCGTCGGCGGCGAGACAGCCGAAGAGCCTAGTTAAAAGGTCCACCCCGTCGGGGAGGTTCTCCACCGTCACCTTCATCTGGTCCATATCCACAGCTATACCGGTCACCACCGGCTGTTCCAACCACTCTGGAAGCGCGCTCACCACCATAGTCCCCTCCCTGTCCGAGAAGGTGGAACCGCAGTAGAGCTCCACCTCATATTTTTTGGCTATCTCCACACCCCTGGAGTGAAGCACCTTTGCGCCCATAGCGGCCATCTCAAGCATCTCGTCGTATACCACGTGGGACAACTTCTTTGCCTCCGGGACCATCCTGGGGTCACAGGTGTATATGCCCTCGACGTCGCTGTATATCTCGCAACGGACCTCCAGTTTTGCCGCTATGGCTATAGCGGAGGTGTCCGAGCCGCCTCGACCCAAGGTGGTCACGTCTCCCTCCGGTGATATTCCCTGAAAGCCGGTGATCACCGCAACCTCTACGGTTTTAAGCCTCTCCCTCAGCCCCGTTAGGTCCAGATCGACGATTCGGGCGTCGTTGTATCTCCCGTCGGTGGCTATCCCTAACTGGAAGGCGTTCAGCGATACCGCCGAGACCCCCATATCCTGAAGGGCCATGGCGAGCAACGCCGCTGAGGTCTGCTCCCCTGTGGACAGGAGCATATCCATCTCCCTGGGGCTCGGCGTGGAGCTCACCTTACCCGCCAGGGCTATTAGGTCGTCGGTGGTGTCCCCCATGGCTGAGACCACCACGGCGAGCCTGTCCCCTGACTGGACCCTTTTCGCCACCTTCGCGGCAACCGCCTTTATGTG
>JAQUTB010000076.1 GCA_028709985.1 Dethiosulfovibrio sp. | reverse complement strand
GTACCAGCTGCCCTTGAAGGTACGATCGAGCCATCATTTCTAACAGCAGCAGCCCTGCCTTCATCGTCGTTGTGACCGATGATCAGCTGAGCATCGCCAAGGCCGAAGTTCTTCTGGAACCAGAATCCCTTCATGCTGGCATCGGTGAACCAAGCGTCCTCATCGATGTAGAGGCCGGAGTCACCCTCCCAGTCGTAGAGCCAAAGACCGGCAGTCATCTTGATGTCGTAGGCAAGCTTTGTCTCGATGTAGTATCTCTCCCAACGAACATTGGCCTGCTTGACGGCACTAGAAGGAGTACCAAGACGGGCGACGAACTTGGTGTTCTCGTCAATCTGCTTGCTCATCCACAGACGGAAACGGTTCAGATTAAACTCTTTATCTCCGTTGAGGGTGTACTCATCACCGTAGAGACCAGCCTGATCCTCAAACTTGGCATCGAAGCGGAACTCGCCCCAAAGCTTCCATCCGCCGATGTTCTCCTCGAGGACTGCCACGCGGCTGTCGATCTTGTCGACCTTCACGCCGAGGGCATCAAGCTCGTCCTTGAACTCGACGACGAGACGCTTAAGCATCTCGACATCCTGCTTGCTGGCCTTCTCCATGTCGATGACGGCCATGCCACGAGCGATGACGGAAGCCATCTCGTAACGGGTGATGGGCTGGTTGCCCTTGTAGGTGCCGTCGGGATAACCGGAAACGATACCGCGAGCGGCAAGCTGGCCTACTGCATCATAGGCCCAGTGGTTCATGGGAACGTCCATGAACGGGTTGGCTGCGAAAGCGGGAGCAGCAAAAGCCACAAGAGCAACTACAGCCAGAAGAGCACAAAATTTCTTCATGTTATTTAACCCCCTTGGTTAAGTGTTTTTATATCGCTCGACTCATGGGGGATCGGAAAGACCTTCGCTCGGGAAGTTTCCACGTTTCCTTCTCCAACTGGGATCTCTCGTCCCTTTCCGAACCGATGCGCTTTCTCAAATCGCTCCTTCCTTTTTGGCTGGGGGTCGTGCACCTCCTTTCTTTGCCATCGGGATATCGTCGCGATCATCGAAACTGGTTGAATCCAAAGGTCAAGTTGTCAATGTCCTTCGTCCGAGGCTAAAAGCCCCTCAAGGAGCATTATAGCATCCATTTCCCAGGATGCAAGGGATGAATTTCGGTTTTTGCGGTACAATGGCCCGGCAAAAATAAAGCAAGAGGAGGCTAAACCTATGGCATATCGGGTATTGTTCTGTTCCGACGCCTTACTTATAGACGGAGTGACGTCCTATATTTTACACGTCAGCACAGCCTTAAAGAGGGCGGGATACGACGTGGCGGTCCTGGGCAGATGGGCTGGAACGGGGTTCCAGAGCCGTTTTCGGGAGGAAGGAATAAAGGTGATCCAGTGCCCCTCTCCCACTGTGGGGAATCTCTGGTTCGACCGAAAGGCGAGGGAGTTCGACCCGGACGTAATCATGACCGACTCAAGACGGTCATTCCCACTGGCGACCAGGCTGAAAAAAATCCTGAACAAGCCGGTGGTGACCTACTTTTTGGACCATCTTGAGAAGACCGACCGACCAGGACGGGACCTTGCCTCCCTGGTACGATGGAGCGACCTGTGGGCCGGGGCGGAGGACCCTATACTGGACACCCTGAGGGCGATATCTAAAGACGTTAAGGTCTGCAAGCTCCCAAGACCTCTGGACACTGCGGTAAAGCCGACGTCCCTCCCCCCCAAGGACCCCTTTTCCATAGTCTGCTTCGGAAGGCTCAGCGGCTACAAGACCCCTGGAATGATGTACCTGCTGGACCACATCGACAAGCTTGTGGAAGCGATCCCATCGGCTAAGGTGACAGTGGTCGGCGGGGGGGGATGGCGACTTATGAAGTTTAGGCTGATGGCGGCCAGGATAAACCGACGCCTGGGCAGGTCATGCGTAAAGGTGGTCGGGACACAGCCCGATCCCAGGCCCTGGATAGAGAGGGCAAACCTGGTCTGTGCCGGTTCCACCTCGGCCATAGAGGTCGCCCTGTCCAACCGTCCGGTGCTATGTTTCACTGGGTTCTGGCTTGGCAGGCTCAGACAAAACAGTCTCGACAAGGCCATGGACACCTACTTCGGAGAAAGAGGCGGCATAGGCCACTTCAGCCAACCGGGGTTCCTTGAGAGGATAATACCCAGCGTAGTTGAGGTCTACGACGAGTACGATAGATCTGCCTTCAAGGACGAACTCTCGCTGATAGCTGATTCCATAAAACCGCTTTTCGACTCAAATGAGACTTTGGAGGGATTCAAAAGGATAACCTCCGCTTTAGACCTGCCTTAAGCCTTTTCCAGGCCCTGGACAGCCGCCGCCTGAGCAGGTAAAGGTAGACGGAGGTTGTCAGATCGGGAAATTCCTCCGCAAGGGACAGATAATATCTCTCCAGGACACGCCAGTCGTCCTCTTTAAACGCGTTTGAGTCCTGGGCGTCGTGGACTCTGTACTCGAACAGAGGTCTGTTTTGATAGGCCAGGCTGCCTTTTCTCGCCAATTCGGTCAAGAAGACCACGTCAACCACCTGTCCGAAGACGGTAGATACCGGGTTGGACGACGCCGCTTTCCCTCGATAAAGGACCGAGGGAAAGGCCATGAAGGTTTTCATGTAGAGACGGGCCATGTCGCTTACTCCCTTAAAGACCTCCACCGGTCTACGCCTGTGGGGCTTGTGCAGATATCCAGACCTTACGCCCCTTTTATCTATCTCGTGGGCGTTGCAGGAGACCGCCACCACCGACGGATGGGAGTCGAGAAAGCCCATCTGCACGGCCAAAAAGTCCTTCAAAAGCCGGTCGTCGTCGTGCATGACGTAGAGGTAGTCCACGTCTCGTCCTCTGCTGAATGCCCTTTTGAGGTTCCAGTGGACCCCTCTGTTGACCTCCGTCCCTCGCCATAGGACCTTGCCGGACTCGACCCATGGCCTGACGGACTCGAACACAGCGGGATCACTGCCGTTATCCATGATCTCTATCCAGTCCGGCGAGAGGGTCTGTTTCAACACCGACCGGACGGCCTCCTTGAGGTACTCTCCCCTGTTATAGGACAGTATGCAGACTCCGACGCTCATAGAACAACACCTCCTGTAGGCAGTGGCCTGATCGGCTCCATCTCGTCCAAACCCCTTCCAAAGGCCATCTTAGGGGCTATCCCCACCTCCGGGGAGATAGACACGACCAAAAGGGAGGGGCCTGGGTCGTCCCACAGCCAGCGGATGCCCTCCTCTACGTCGGTATCGCTGGAGATGGACATAGATCTAATCCCATAGGCCTCCGCTATGGAGGTAAAATCGGGGGAGTCGTATCCCCATACGGTTCCGGGATACCTCCCCTCAAAATAGGCCTCCTGAAACTGACGGACCATGCCCAGGGATCGGTTGTCCATGACCACCATCTTCAACGGTATGCCGTTTCTGACCACCGTCTGAAGCTCCTGTAGGTTGCACTGAAAACCGCCGTCTCCCGCTATCACCACCACAGGGGCTCGGTCCAAAGCGAGGGAAGCCCCCATCCCGGCTGGCAGGGCGTAGCCCATGGCTCCCATCCCTCCTGAGCTCATAAACCGACGACCGTAGGTCTCCAGGGACTGGGCGGCCCACATCTGGTGAGCCCCTATGTCGGTCACAAAACAGGAGGCGGCAGGGCTGTTCTCCCCAAGCTCCCTCATGAATCGATTGGGATTTATGCCAGAGATGTCGCCAAGCTCCTTCCTGTCGTCCCAGGTGACCCTCAGCCGGGATAACTCATCCAGCCAGTCCGAGGAGGGAGAGGCTACAAGCTGTTTCTTTAACAGATAGGGCATCACCGCTCTCAGGTCCGAGGCCAGGCTACAGGTCGTCTGGACCCTGCCGTCTATCTCACCTGGATCCACGTCCACCTGAAATATGGCCTTGCCCTCGCTGAAACGGTCCACGTCGGCCCCGGTCTGACGGACGTCAAGCCTGCTTCCCAGGACTATGAGCAAATCGCATCGGCTCAGGGCGTAGTTGGCCCAGCGGTTGCCGTAGGTCCCTATCATGCCTAAGACCAAATCCCCCTTTACCGCACCTTTTCCCATGAGGGAGTAGACCACCGGAGCCCCAAGGCCGTCCAAGACTACCGCCAGGTCGTCGGAACAGCCCGAGCGGACGACCCCGTTTCCCACCAGCACCAGAGGACGACTGGACCTAGTTAGGGCCTCGGAGAGGGACAGGACGAAGTCCTCTATCTCCTCCACGTCCACCTCATGGACAACGTCCTCTTCAGGGATAAAGACTGTATCCACCGGGACATCTCCCCTTTGGACGTCCATAGGTATGTCTATAAGCACCGGTCCGGGACGGCCCTCCATGGCGGTTTTAAAGGCCAAGCCCATTATCTCTGGGATATCCTCCGGGTCGGTCACCTGGACCGATCCTTTGGTTATGGCCTTAGCCATGGACACCACGTCGGTCTCCTGAAAGCCTAGCTGTCTCATGGGCCTGCCGGTGCTCAGCTCGTTTCGGTTTACCTGACCTGTTATGAATATGGCGGGAACAGAGTCGAAATAACAGGTTCCGACACCGGTAAGGAGGTTCACCGCCCCTGGGCCGCTGGTGGCCAGGGCCACACCGGGGAGGCCCTTCACCTGGGCCCAGCCACATGCGGCCATAGCTCCGGCCTGTTCGTGATGGACGGTGACGATGGAGCTACGGCCCTCACGGTATATGGAGTCCAACAGATGGGTGGTCATGCCCCCTATCATCTCAAATACCCGGTCTATACCTCTATCCGCCAGGTAAGAAGCTATCCAGTCGCTAGCTTTCATCCAAACCACCTCCGTTCCAAATAACCATCCGCCTCAGAGACTCCTCAAAGGGTACGGTGCATTCCAGGCCAAGCTCGGTCTCCGCTCGCTCGACGCAGGGGAAGTAATCGCCTCGTCCGTCGGGGCCGCCCTCTATCTCCACGGTAGAGCCGCACAGATCGGCAACCACGGAGGCCACCTCCCCTATGGGGCGACCGTCGGGAGAGCCTACGTTGTAAGGTCGGCCAGCCCTGCCGTCCAGCAGTATCTTTAGCAGCCAAAGGGCCATGTCCCCTCCGTCCATGTAGGACCTGAGGGGCTTTCCAGTCCCCTTGACCTTTATGGTTTTCCCCGCCAGTCCGTCGGCCAGGAAATCCCCAAGGGCAAACCGTCCGTTCAGGGGCAAGAATGCCCCTGAGAAGGCGAAGCATCGGGCTATAGAGACCTTCATTCCCCAACGTCCCCTAAGGACCGACAGGGTCTCGCCCCATCTTTTGCCGTTTCCGTAGAGGTCGGAGCCACAGGGGTCCGGGGCTCCCTGGTGATCCTCTTTAAATGGACGTCCCTCTTTCGAGGGGCCGTAGACCGCGCCGGAGCTTACGAAGAGGAAATTTTTAGTCCCGGACCTTCCGGCCAAGTCCGCAACCAATCTAGTCCCGTCCACCAAAGCCCTCTCCATGGCCTCGGTGTTGCCGGTTGAGACGTCTCCGGCGGCGTGTATCACCAGCTCGGAGCGGGGAATCGAGGTGGATGGATCGGTCAGGTCCACCGATAGGGTCTTTACGGAGGAAGTGTCCAGACCGTCCAGCCTGGCCCTTATGGACTCAGGGCGTCTGGCTAGCACCAGGGGCCGAACGCCCACCCCTAGCTCCCTGAGCCCCAGCAGCAGGGACACCACCCAGGATCCTACGAAGCCGGTCCCGCCGGTTATAAGGATATCCTTTCCGTCCAGCTCGTTCCCCATTGGAAGGGCCTTTTCAGCCAGAGGCTTTATCCAGGACCTAAGCAGATCAGCCCTTGTCACAGAGCTCCTCCACCGCCTTAGCCATGGCGTCCAGCCTGGGCTCGTCCAGGCCAGGGTACACCCCTATCCAGAAGGTGTCCCTCATTATCCGGTCGGTCACAGGGAGGTCCCCTATCCGCCGGTAGCCGACCCCGGAGGATCTCATTGAGTCGAAGCAGGGGTGTTTTATGAGGTTTCCAGCGAAGAGCATCCTGGTCTGGACCCCTTTGCCCTCAAGGAGCCTGACTCCGTCGTCTCTGGTGAACTTCGCCCCTTCCCTGACGGTTATGAGAAAGCCGAACCAGCTGGGGTCGCCGTTCTCCTGGGCCTCGGGCAATATGAGCCTGTCGCCGTACCGTCCCAGTCTGTCCCTCAGGTAGGACCAGTTTTCCTTCCTTCGCCGGATAAAGTCCGGCAGTTTCCTAAGCTGAACCCTTCCTATGGACGCCTGTAGGTCGGTGACCTTTAGGTTGTATCCCAGGTGGGAGTAGACGTATTTATGGTCGTACCCCAGGGGAAGCTCGCCGTAACGTCCGGTGAATCGGTGTCCGCAGGAGTTATCCACCCCTGAGGGACAGGTGCAGTCCCTCCCCCAGTCCCTCAGGGAGAGTATGGCTTTATGCAGCGTAGGATCGTCGGTGTAGACCGCTCCCCCCTCTCCCGTGGTCATGTGGTGAGGGGGGTAGAAGCTGGAGGTACCTATGTGGCCCACGGTCCCGGTGTAGCGCCACTCTCCGTCCAGGAGGTATCGGGAGCCCAGGGCGTCGCAGTTGTCCTCCACAAGCCAGAGTCCATGGCGGTCGCAGAAGGATTTTACCTCCTTCAGGTCGAAGGGGTTCCCTAATGTGTGGGCCACCATGACCGCCTTCGTCCGGTCAGACATGGCGTCCTCCAGCATGGAGGTATCAAGGTTATAGGACGGCAGGGAGACGTCCACGAAGACCGGGACGGCTCCGTACTGGACTATAGGGGATACGGTGGTGGGAAATCCCGCCGCCACGGTGATGACCTCGTCTCCTCTACCTATCCTTTGGTCCCCCAGCAGAGGGGAGGTCAGGGCCATGAAGGCCAGGAGGTTGGCGGAGGAGCCCGAGTTGACCAAACAGCAGTGTTTCACCCTCAGGAACCGGGCCATCTCCCTCTCGAAGGACGCCACCTCTGGCCCAGCGGTGAGCCAGAAGTCCAAAGACGAGTCCACCAGGGCGGTCATCTCCTCCCAGTCGTAGATCCTGCCGCCGTAGGGGATTCTGTCTCCCTCGGTGTAGGCTTTAGAGCCGCAGGATGACCGGTGATATTCGACCACGAGCTTTCTTATTTCATCTCTTATTTCGTTTTTGTCCCTCATTCAACGCAACTCCTTAACCGCCGTAGTCGTCTATCTGGTGGAGCATCAGGGAGCGGAGGTCGCCGGAGCTTCCACCGGAGGCCCAGGCCTTCGTCCACTCCACCGTGGCCTTCAGTGCCTGTTCCAGGCTCCATCTCGGGGTCCAGCCAAGGCGAAAGCGGCTTTTGGAGCAGTCAAGGCGGAGCATAGAGGCCTC
>JAQUTB010000075.1 GCA_028709985.1 Dethiosulfovibrio sp. | reverse complement strand
CCCTATGTAGAGCATAATGTGCCCCGGCTGTCCTAGGAGGGTGAAAAAGGGTGCCCCTTTTTCGACGATGGTCCTTTTTTTATCCTCCCCTGTCATCCCCTCCAGGGATACAGTCTTTCCTGTCTGAGCCTGAGCCCTTGAATTTCTAGGGAGCCAGATCCCGAATGGGGCCATAATGTCCCTGGTGGTGGCGCTACAGTCCCGATTGTACAGAAAGCCCCCCCAGCCGTAGGGCTCACCCAGGACCTGCTCCGACAGAAAAGCCGCCTTCCATGGGGTCGCCGCCATGGGCATAGGGACCACGTCCTCCATGGACACCTTAGACTTGGCCATAGCCATCTCCCCGTCGTCATCGACCGGAACGGCCAGTTCAAGGGTGGCCGCACCTCTATAGAGGATTGGTAACACCGTCCCGACCTTGGCCCGGAAGAGGGCCTTTCCTCGGTGATCCCTCAGTACCGTCCCTTCTTTGACGACAGCAGCCAGGTCCATCCCCATCCATTTCTGCGCGGTGGAGTCGCTAACCTCAGCTAAGTCTACAGCCTTTATCCATCCTGAGGCGTAGGAGGTGTCGCACCAGGCCCAGAGGCCGTCTTTTGACAGGTGGGAGAGATGCAGGGGCTCCCCTCCGTGGACCAGGCTGTTTTGCAGGTAGTCGAAAGGGTATCCCTCGCCCGGCAGGTCAGGGGAGAGAAATACCGGCGACTCTGTGGGCATTAGCCTCAATGATGTGGGCCTGAGGGATATTGCCTTTGCACCTATGATGTCAACCTGATCCATGTTGGACCGGTCCTTCATCTCGGATATCCATCTCTCCGACCTCGGCTTCAGGTTTTCACCGAAGGTCCTGTCTGGGCCGTATTTGCCGAATACCCACTCTATAACCTCCCTGCCGTCCCGGCTTTTGTCCTGGCCCCAGGGGGAATAGAACTTTGCCTTGAAGTCCTCGTATCGACCTCTTTGCTCTTCCTGGGATATAACCGGTACGTCCGCAAGGGATGAGGCGTGGAACACGGGAGACTGGGGAACCTTATCTATCCCCGACAGGGCCCAGGCCGACGGCGATAGGGCCAGCCACAGCAGCAGGATCGTCGATTTTAGCGGATATCTCATTCTAGCGTTCCCGCTTTGACCACCCTGTTTCTGCCCTGCTGCTTGGCCCGGTCTGCCATAAAGACCGACGACGGGTTAACCTGTTTTACCTGTATCTGGTCGTTGAGCAAAAAAACGCAGGACGACACGTTTTCCAGCAAAGACCGAAGCATCACGTCTGAGTTCAATTCTATCTCCCCCTCGTCGTTTTTGGTAAAAAAACCTATGCTTCCATGATTGCACAAAAGACCGATTAAGCGCAAGTCCGTCGGCATGAGGTACAATGGACCTGAGATATAGGGATAAAACGAGGAGGAAGCAAATATTATGTCGGAACTGACTTACGGACTGGATTTAAGCTACGATCAATGGAGATCATTCACCGAGGAGCTGGGCGAACCCGCCTATAGGGCGGACCAGATCTGTCAGTGGATCTATCAGAAGAAGATATTTGACGTCAACCGGATGACCAACTTGTCCAAGACCCTCAGGGAAGGGCTGTCGGAGAGGCTTTTGGTCCAGCCGCCCTATCTGGCAAAGGTCCAGACATCCCAGGACAAGACGGTAAAATTTCTCTGGCGTTTTCTGGACGGCAACGAGGTGGAGTCGGTGTTGATGGACCACGGAAACCACCACACCGCCTGTCTCTCAACCCAGGTGGGCTGTCCTCTCAGGTGCGATTTCTGCGCCACAGGGAGGCAGGGATTCGTTAGAAACCTCTCCTCCGGGGAGATAATCGGGCATTTCTTGGCCATGGAGTCCTGGCTTGGTCAGGACATAAAGAACATAGTCTTTATGGGGATGGGCGAGCCCCTTCTCAACTGGGACAACGTCAAGAGCGCCATAGAGACTTTGAACCACCCTAAGATGAGGGGAATGGGGATCAGGAGGATAACCATATCCACCGCTGGCGTGGCCCCCGGAATACTGGCTCTGGCGGACTCGGGGCTTGACGTGGGTCTTTCCATCTCTCTCCACGCCCCTAACGACGACATACGCTCTAAGCTCATGCCGGTCAACGACCGCTACCCTCTGGGACAGGTTATGGATGCCCTCAAGATATACCAGAAGAAGACCGGCAGCAGGGTAACCGTCGAGTACGTTATGCTCAAGAAGATAAACGACGAGGTCGAGCATGCCTACGAGCTGGCGGCCCTTCTGGCCGACCTGGATGTCTACATTAACCTGATACCCTACAACCCGGTTATCCCGAGGTACAGTCGGCCGTCGGCCAGCAGGATAGCTCCCTTCGCCTCGACCCTCCGCAAGCTTGGACTAGAGGTGGACGTCAGAAAGGAAAAGGGAGCCGACATAGACGCAGCCTGCGGTCAGCTTAGGGGTCGAATCGACTGAGATGGCTTATCGGGGGTATTTCGACGGAGGGTCCAGGGGAAACCCCGGCATAGCCGGAGCCGGGGCCGTCCTTTACGATTCGACAGGAGCCAAGGTATGGGAGGGGGCCAAACCCCTAGGCCGTTGCACCAACAACGAGGCGGAGTATCTGGCCGCCTCAATGGTCCTTGAGGAGGCGCTCCGAAGGGGGGTCTCCGAGCTTGAGTTGTTGGGTGACAGCAAGCTTGTCATACAGCAGCTGTCGGGAGCCTGGAAAATAAAGGAGCCCAGGCTTCAGGCTCTGGCGAACAGCTTCAAAAAGTCCGCCTCGGGGTTGTCTTTGGTCTTTACATGGATACCCAGGTCGGACAACTCGGACGCCGACAGGCTGGCCAACCTGGCCATGGACGGCGAAAGGCTGGATTTGTCCCTGGATTCGGAAGAGGTAGCTGAAAAGGGTCCCCTTATTCCAGAGATGAACCTTGAGGCGGCTGTGGTCTCCCAGGGTGAGGACCGTTTTCTCGTCGATATCGTAAGAAAGAGGTGTAGCTGCGACGAGTTCGCCCAAAGGGGCGACTGTCCTCACCTCTCTTTCTGCCTTGAGCTTATGGGAACATCTAGACAGGCTGATCCTCGGAGAGATCGTCCCGACAGAGCCCCTTCGAGCCCGTATACTCGGCCTGCCGTCGTGTAGTACGAATGGGGCGACAGGATGTCGCCCCAAGCCGAGGGGCACAGGACGTGCCCTCCGAGGCGGTTCGTACGGAACAGGCAGGTCGAGTATACGGTTGGGCGAGACAGGGCTCAGGCGGGACGGTCTCTCCGAGGAGACTCAAAGGTGAGTTTTTAGAGGTATCCTTATAGATCTGAGGCGATAGAAGCCTCTGGAGGTGATTTTGTGGATTTCTCCACGTCCTTTGATCTTCTGTCCTCCGCCATGGTCGGGTCCGTGCTCTACGGTCTCCTGATCCAGAGGGACGGCCAGGTTCTCTTCGCCAACGACAAAGCCGCCAGAATGGTCGGCCTTCAGAGAGGAGACGACCTCGTCGGCAAGCTCGTTTTTCGCTACGTCGATCGCAGGGATATGGTCTCTTTGAGGGATAAGCTGAATCAGGGAAAAAATCGTCACGTAGTGTTGGGAGAATGCCGTCTCTCTCGATCCGACGGAGCCTCTTTTTCCGTGGACGTGGAGGTAATCCCCCTCCTTTGCGAGGAGCCTGGGGCCTCCTTGGTGATCGTTCGTGACGTTTCCATGAGAAAGGGCATAGAGCACTCCTATTGGGAGAGCGAGAAAAAATATTGGGAGCTTTTCAACGCCCTTTCCGACGGCGTCTTGGTCCACGAGGTGGGATCTGGCGTCTCCGTCGGAAAGGTGAGAGAGGTCAACGACGCTCTATGCCTCATGTTGGGCTACAGTCGGTCCGAGCTGTGTACCCTAAACGTTATCTCCCTTATGGACCCGTCCTCCCAGGATACGGCAAAGGATCTTTACAGGGATCTGATGGGTAAAGGGGAGATAGTGTTCAGGTTGAGTATGTCGAGAAAGGACGGCAGGCCGATTCCTGTAGAGGTGTCCGTCAGGGTCGTGTCCCTGTGGGACAGGCCTATCGCTCTGGGGATAGTCAGGGACCTGTCGTCGCTGTCCGCCCTCAAGGGAGAGGTGGACAGCCTGGAGAGACGATACAGGGCTTTTTTCTCCAATCTATCCGATGCCTTCGTCCTTTATCAGGCCATCTGGGACGACTGTGGGCGTCCGTGGAGATACCGTTTTTTCGAGGCGAACCAGCCCTATCTGGACCTGCTTGGGCTGGATAGGTCCGATATCATAGGCAGAAACGTTCTTGACGTGGTCCAGGATGGGGATCTCCTGATGTTATCCTCCTGCGAGGAGGTCCTGACGTCGGGGGAGCCTCTCAGGTTCGTTCATCACTCTAAACTTCGAGACTCGTTCTGGAACGTGTCGGTTTTCTCCCCCGATAAGGGGTATGTAGCGGTCGTCCTCTGCGACATAACCGCCAGCAAAAAGCTGGAGGTCCAGGTGGAGAGGTTTGAGAGGCTCCAGTCCCTTGGGCAGATCGCGGCGGGGGTTGCCCACGATTTTTCGAACCATCTGGTCGGGATGATGAGCTACGGCGCCACCATCAGCAGGGATTCTTCCGATCCCTCCGCCAGGGTCATGGCCTCCAGAATTATGGATATAGCCTTCAGGGCCAACGACCTGGTGAAGAGGCTGCTGGTCGTATCCCAAAAGGGCGATATAGCCTTTGAGCCGGTTAACCTCCACGATATCATCACGGAAGTCGCCGATATCACGGCCTTCGGCTGGGATGGATCTATCTCCATCCGGCTCCTCCTGGGATCTCCCCCGGTGGAGATAAAGGGCAACGGGAGCCAGATATACAACGCCATCACCAACCTGATGATAAACGCCAGGGATTCGATGCCCGATGGTGGAACCATAACCATATCCACCGACTTGGTCTATCTTGATAAGGACTCTCCCTCCATACTAGGGGATCCTCCGTTCGGATATTACGTCAAGGTGTCCGTGTCCGACAGTGGGAGGGGGATCTCGCCTCGGGATCTGCCAAGGATATTCGATCCGTTCTTCTCCACCAAGCCCCAGGGGACCGGTATGGGACTCCCGATGGTATTCGCCACAGCCCAGGCTCACGGAGGCGGGATAGAGGTGCATAGCTCCATAAGGAGGGGGACGGTTTTCTCCCTTTATTTTCCGATAGATGGGACAGTGAGCGTCCTGTCCGACGGCGACGTCTCCTCCCCTTCCGACAGTGGTTTGGATAAAGGCGATATGGATGGATCGGATATTCTCGATAGGCTTGGCAGGGAGCTGGAGCTGCATCGTCCGAAGGGCGTGGAGGAAGTTCTGTCGATGATCTGGGACTCGGATCTGTTGGAGGTCGAGGCTCTCGAAAAGGTGAGGAATCTAGCGAGGGATTATCTGTTTGAATCGGCGCTTGATGAGTTGAAGAGGAGCAGGTGATGTTCATGCCTGCTCCTCTAATTTTTGATCCTCGGAGAGGTCGTCCCGACGTAGCCCATTTGGGCCCGTATACTCGACCGAAACAGGGCGTAGGTGGAACGGTCTTCTCCGAGGGGACTCAACAGTGAGTTTTTAGATGTGCCCTTGAGTTTTTAGAGATGCCCTCAAGGGTTTGCTACCAGCCGCCGCCGCCTCCACCGCCACCGCCGCCGCCGGATGAGCCACCGCCACCGCTGCCGGAGAAGGCTGAGTCCGACCCTGGTGCGGTAGCGGATGACGCCACAGCGGAGGAGAATGACGATCCCAGATCGGAGGCGAAGGCCCCCATGGACCCCACGTGGAGAGGAGCGGTTCCGGCGTACCAAGCTGGGCTGTAGGTCCCATCCTGCCCCTGAATCGCGGCAAGCACCTTGGCGAATTTCTCTCCCCAGGCCTGTTCCAGCCCCAATGCCAGGGCGTAGGGCAGATATCTCTCGAAAAGCTCGGGGGTCTTCTCCGGTGGGTTAAGGACGTTCAGCCTGTCCTCCTCAGCCACCTTCAGGTACATGGCGAAGCCCTCTATCTGGTCTATCAAGGCCCTTCCCTCGGGGGTAGGGGCTCCCATTATGGGCAGGAATATGGCCGGCACGATGGCTATAACGGTCATAAACAGGACCGATATGGGCGACACCGCGAAGGACGCGGCCAGCAGCGAAAGTCCGAACACCAGCGCCACCACCGCCAGGGCTATAACCATCGTCGTGGCGGAGAAGAAGGCCCTTATCCCTCTGCTCTCCCTCCAGCGACGCCTCATCGTCCTTATGAGGCCGGAGAAGACCGTGGCGGCCACTGTAGCGGCTACGGTGGAGCCCAGGGCGAAGGCTATATCCTCCTCGTTGTTGCCCAGCAAAAACACCCCAGGAGCGAAGATCAGAACCATGAGAAGGATCCCAACGATAATGTACATTATGTTTCGGCTGTAGAGGTGACCGTAGGAGCTTTCAAGCGTGTCTCTGGCTGCATCCCTGGCGGCCCCTATGATCTCGTGGGACTCCTGCTTGAGAAGAACCGAGTTTCTTGAGCCCAGAAGCACCGAGAACAGCCTCTTTTCCTCCTCCGACGGCGTCCCCTTCCTCCTTTCGGAGGGGGTCTTGGTGACCCTGTATTTTTTGAACAGCCCCTCCTCCTCCGATATCAGGATATATCCCTTTACCGCCAGGGAGATTATCGCCGCGCTGAAGCTCCTGTCGTCGAACCCCATTATGGATATCTGTCTGACACCGGCGGGAGATATGTCGTCTGGCGGCAGGAACCTGGGTATCACCGTCCCTTTTTGGGGATCCTTCCCGACCTTGAACCAGGCCCAGAGGAAGTAAATCAGTCCCAGGATTGCCGTCACGCCGAATATCATGTCGATGCCGTGGTCGGTCATAAAATAATCGCTCTCCTGGGGAGGCGATACCAATCCCTTGGGCCAGCTAACGGCTATAGTTAGACCCTCGTTCGGGTTCAGAGCCTTGGTCGTCTGGAACGAGGCGATGCTCAGCCCCTCTGACGACATCGTGGCGTTTCTGTCCCTGGATCCCTGAGGGCCTGTCCAGGCTCCAAGTTGAAGGGCCTCAGCTCCGGGAGGGAGCTTGACGCTACAGGATGCCTTCAGGATAGGGAACTCCCAGCCGTTTCCTGTCACGTTCCAGTATAGCTCGTCGTATTTCTCGAAAAAGCCTATCTGCCTGGACGTGGTGTAGGATATGGTGTAGCGATGTTCTCCCCTGGATAGATCTACCTCCGGGGAGCCTATCCTGACCCTGACGCCGTTGGATAGGCCCTGGGTGCTCCATGGTTCGTCCTTACCGTCTCTGGTCACCGATGACACCTTGAACGGGACCGTCACGGACCTGCCGGACCTGTCGGTGTAGATCGTGGGAAAATCCCTGAATAT
>JAQUTB010000074.1 GCA_028709985.1 Dethiosulfovibrio sp. | reverse complement strand
GAAGGCCAGGATACTCATAATGGACGAGCCGACGGCGGTCTTGACCCCTCAGGAGACCGACATGCTCGGCGAGTTCATCAGGGAGTTCACCTCCCAGGGCAACTCGGTGATCCTCATAACCCATAAGCTGGGGGAGGTCATGGCGATGGCCGACTCGGTCACGGTGATGAGGGCCGGAAAGGTCGTAGGATCGGTGTCGACCGCCGAATCCAGCGAGAGGGAGCTGGCGAGGATGATGGTCGGAAGGGACCTTGAGCTGGTGTCCGGCCAGAGGGCGGAGCTCCCCGGGGAGCCGGTGCTTTCGGTGCTGGACCTCACGGTGAAGGACGACAGGGGCTCTATCGCCCTGGACGGCCTTTCACTGACAGTTGGCAGAGGGGAGATATTCGGCATAGCGGGGGTCAGCGGAAACGGACAGCAGGAGCTCGCCGAGGCCATCTGCGGCCTGAGGGCCCCTGTTGATGGATCTATAACCCTCAACGGCAGGGATATCACCGGCCTATCGGTGAAGGAAATAATAGCCTCCGGTGTCGGCTATATACCGGCGGACAGACATAAAGACGGCCTGGTCCTGGATATGTCGGTGGAGGAGAACTTTATACTCAAAAACAGCGGCGACAGGCCTTATTTCAGGTCCGGTGTGATGGACGGCGGCTCCATAGGGGAACACGGAGCGGCCCTTGTGGGCAGGTTCTCCATAAAGGCTCCGTCCCCATCCACAAAGGCGAAGGCCCTCTCCGGCGGAAACCAGCAGAAGGTGGTCATAGCCAGGGAGATCGGCCTTGGAGCCAGCCTTCTGGTTGCGGTCCAGCCCATAAGGGGACTGGACCTTGGGGCGGCGGACTACGTCCACTCGGTCCTGATGGAGGAGAGATCCAAGGGAAAGGCCATTCTTCTCATATCGACGGAACTTTCGGAGGTGCTGACTCTTTCCGACCGGGTAGGGGTCATATACGGTGGGAAAATACTGGACGTCCTGGACCGGAGTGACATGGATGTGGACAGAATAGGCCTTCTGATGGCAGGAGTCGAGGAGGTTCATCATGGCTGATCGTAAGCACGGCGCGGCCCTTGGGGCGGTGGCCTGGCCCATATTGTCTGTAGCGGTGGGGCTGGTGGCTAGCGGCCTTATGATGACCCTGCTAGGGGCCAACCCCATATCGGTCTACGGGAAAATAGTGTCCATGGCCTTCAGGGACGAATACAACGTGGCGGACATATTCGCCAAGGCGACCCCTTTGATACTCACCGGGCTGGCCTTCGGCTTCGCCTTCAGGGCAAATCTATTCAACATAGGAGCTCAGGGCCAGTTTTACCTGGGGTCCGTGGCCGCCGCCTGGGTTGCCATCTCCATGGGGGAAAGCTCGCCTCTGGTGGTACTCCCTCTGTGTGCCCTAGGGGCCGCCCTGATGGGATGCCTGTGGGCCTCCTTGGTGGGCTTAGCCAAGGCCAGGTTCAACGCGAACGAGTTCCTGATCAGCATGATGTCCACCTACGTGGCGCTGGCGATCATGAACTATCTCCTGAGAGGCCCTCTCAGGGAGGCCAAGGGCGAATACCCCCAGACCGACGTTATCGCCGACGCCGGTTGGATACCGGCCCTGGTCCCGGGGACCAGGCTGCACTGGGGCTTCGTATTGGCACTGGCCGCGGCGCTCTTGGCCTGGTTTATCCTCTGGAGGACCTCTTTAGGCTACAGAATCAGGGCCGTCGGCATGAACCGGGACGCCGCTAGATACGCAGGAATAAACTCCGGCGGCATCTTCGTGGCGGTTTTCGCCATAAGCGGTGCCTTTGCGGGCCTGGCCGGGTTCACCGAGGTCAACGGCATGCAGCACATGCTCGTCCAGGGGTTCAGCCCCATGGTAGGGGCCGAGGGCATAGGCATAGCCATACTGGGCAACGCCCATCCCCTTGGGATCGTCCTCGCCTCTATCCTTTTTGGAGCCCTCCAGGTGGGAGGAAACCTGGCGGTCCAGACCTCCGGGGTCCCCTCAAGCATAATAGGGATCATGGAGGGGTTCGTAATGCTGTCGGTGATACTGTCCTACGCAGCTCAGGCAGCCCTCTCCTCTGCCGCCAGCAAAAGGGCTCTCAAGAAAGGGGGAGATCGGAGATGACGGTCATCACCGGGCTTATAGCCGGAGCGTTACAGATGAGCACGCCGCTGCTCCTCGGTGGACTGGCGGAGGTCTACGCCGAACGGACAGGGGTAATGGTCATAGCCATAGAGGGGATCTTCCTACTGGGGGCCTGGGGCGGTTTCGTGGTGGCCTATTCAAGCGGAAATATCCTCCTAGGCCTTGTCGCCGCCATGGCGGTCGGGGTCGCGGTCGCGGCGGTCTACGGTCTTTTCACCGTGAGGCTGAAACAACACCAGATAGTCACAGGGACGGCTCTGAACATCCTCGCGGCGGGAGTGGGAATATATCTATATCGGGTTATCTTCGGCGTTCCTCTTCTTCCTCTGACGGTGGAGCCCATAAGGCCCATAGCCATTCCCCTGCTGTCCTCCATACCGGTGCTGGGCAAGGCCCTGTTCACCCAAAGCCCTCTGACCTACCTCGCCTGGGCTTTGATACCTCTGGGGTACTGGGTTCTCTATAAAACTCAGCTCGGCCTGATCCTCCGCTCCACCGGAGAAAACCCCGAGGCGGTTGAGGCAGCGGGGATCGACGTGGACAAGGTTCGGTTCAGGACCCTCCTGGTGGCCGGGGCCGTCGACGGTCTGGCTGGAGCCTTCTACTCCCTGGCCTTCTTAGGGATGTACACCAACGATATCATCGGCGGACGGGGATGGATAGCCTTCGCCATCTGTTTCCTGGGCAACTGGAATCCTATGGGGGTCTTCGTAGGGGCTCTGGTCTTCGGCCTAGCCGACGCGGTGGCGATCCAGCTTCAGACCTCCGGCATAACCTTGGTCCCGAACGAGTTCCTTATAGCCATACCCTATATCCTGACCATAGTGGCGACGGTGGTTAGGAGCAACTTCAACGTCCCCGCCACATTGGGCGTCCCTTACGAAAAAGAGCGGCGATAATATCGAAAATCATAAACTCAACTTCCCACGGAGGTGATTTTTAGTGTATGATCTTGTGGTCAAAGATGGTATGATAATAACCGCTTCTGGGCCGTTATTTGCGGATATAGCCCTGGAAAACGGCAAAATAGCCGCCTTAGGTGAAAAGCTCAAGGGCAGGCAGGAGCTGAACGCTCAAGGGCTTATGGTTCTCCCTGGCGTCGTAGACGCCCACGTCCACCTTGACCTCCCGGTCCGGGGGGATCGCTCCAGCGACGACTTTTTATCCGGGACCGGTGCGGCCCTGGCGGGAGGGGTTACCACCGTGGTGGACTTCACCGTCGGGAGCCACGACACTACCCTGGCGGAGGACATAGAGTCCCGCCTTGAGACAGCCCGTCCCGCCGTCGCCGACTACAGCTTCCACTGCGAGGTCATAGGATGGCGTCCCGGCAAGGAGGACCAGATCGCCCAGGCTGTGGAACGGGGAGTCACCAGCTTCAAGTTCTTCACCGCCTACGGCGATTCCGGCAGGAGGTCCGACGGAGGAACCCTGTTCAGATGCTTCTCGAAGATAGCCGAACTCGGGGCGGTGGCGGTGGTCCACTCCGAGGACGACGAGCTTATAAGGGCTCTCACGTCGGAGCTGTCGGAGGAGCAGAAGGGGTCCATGAGGGCCCTGGCCCGCACCAGGCCCGATACATGCGAGGGAGCCGCCATAGATCAGGTGGCCTTCTACGGCGAGGCGACAGGGGCGTCGGTCCACGTGGTCCACGTCAGCTCCGGCCTCGGGGCGAGCCGTATAGACCTGGCCCGGAGGCGAGGGGTGGACATAACCGGCGAGACCTGTCCACAGTACCTTTTTCTGACCGACGAGGTCTACGACCGGTCCGACGGACACCTTTACTCCGCCAGCCCGGCCCTGAGGTCGAACCGGGACCGTCAGGTCCTCTGGAGCTCACTGAACTCAGGGGTGCTGGACTTCGTCGCCACCGACCACTGTCCCTTCACCAAGGCCCAGAAGACGTGGAAAGGGTCTTTCTCCGACCTGCCCTACGGCCTTCCAGGGGTCGAGCTTACGCTGCCTCTGGTATATCAGGGGGTCCTGAAGGGCCTCATATCGGTGGAGCATCTGCCTCTCATAACGTCCCAGGCTCCGGCGGACCGCTACGGCCTGACCGGAAAGGGCAGGGTAGTCCCGGGATACGACGGTGACTTAGTCATCTTCGACCCGTCGGCAAATTGGACGGTGAGGGCGGAGGACCTGCACATGAACGTCGACTTCTCCCCCTACGAGGGCATGGAGCTCCAGGGCAAGGTACTGACCACCATATCCAGAGGGGAGGTGGTCTTCAGTGACGGGGCTCTCTGTTGCGATCCCGGTAGGGGCAGATTTATACCGAGAAAACCGAGACCGACGGCTCCATAGAGCCGAGGCACATAAAACTTAAACTAAACTTTGAACGGAGGATGTCCAATGAGCAAGAGAGTCGTAGTAGCCCTGGGAGGCAACGCCATACTTCAAAGAGGCCAGAAGGGAACGGAGCAGGACCAGAGGGCCAGCGTCGCCAGCACGGTAGCTCAGATAGTGAAGATGATAGGTGCAGGTTACGATGTGGTCTTGACCCACGGCAACGGCCCCCAGGTAGGAGCTATCCTGATCCAGAACGAGGCCGGCAGGGACAAGGTTCCCGCCATGCCTATGGACGTGTGCGGCGCCGAGAGCCAGGGATTCATAGGATATCTTTTCGTTCAGGAGTTTAAAAAGGCGCTCATAGCCCAGGGAATCGCCAAAGAGCCCCTATGTCTGGTGACCCAGGTCGAGGTGTCATCTGAGGATCCGGCCTTCGCCAACCCCACCAAGCCAGTGGGCCCCTTCTACGACGAGGCGACCGCCAAGGCCAGGATGGAGTCCTCCGGCGAGAGCTGGGTCGAGGACTCGGGCAGGGGCTGGAGGCGTGTCGTCCCCTCTCCTAAGCCCACCAACATAGTGGAGCGTCAGGCGATCCAGGAGCTCGCTGACCGTGGCTACGTGGTTGTGGCCTCCGGCGGCGGTGGCATCCCTGTGGTCAAAGAGGCCGACGGAAGCTACAGAGGGGTCGAGGCGGTAATAGACAAAGACCTGGCCGGAGAGCTTCTGGCCCAGCAGGTGAAGGCCGACCTTTTCATGATCCTTACCGACGTTCCGAAGGTCGCACTGAACTACGGCAAGCCCGAGGAGAAGTGGCTGGGAAAGGTCGGAATAGAGGAGATGAAGGGCTACCAGGCCGAGGGACACTTCAAGGCCGGCTCCATGGGCCCAAAGGTGGCTGCTGCCATGGCCTTCGTCGAGAACGGCGGATCCCGTGCGATCATAGCCAGCCTGGACCAGGCTCTTGAGGCCCTTGAGGGCACCGAGGGAACCCAGATAGTAAAGTAGAGCCATACAAAAAGGCCCCGGGACTGGAGCTATCCAGCCACCCGGGGCCTCTTGTGTCATGTCTTACGGGGTGGGGCCTTTCCCCATCCCTCTATCGAGGGCTCCCAGCGAAGGGGATCCCAGTCCCCCTCGCCGATTCTCCCCATGGGAAAGAGCCTGGGGCTGGGATCGGAGCAGCCGCATGGGTCGGTCTCTATCCTGGCCCTGTCGCCGGTTTTGTACCTCAGAAGGGGCATACAGTGGGCTCCGTAGGTGGTTATAAGTAGATCTCCGCTTTTCGTGACCTCCGCCCAGATCCCTTGCCTCAGGTGGAGCCCTACGTGAAAGGAGCACTCCAGCGCTCCTCCGTAACCTCCCTCTCTGCAACCCCAGTGGTCGTAAACATCGGCCCCTGTGGCTTGTTCGAACCTCTCCCGAAGGCCTTTAGTGAGGGTTGCCCCGGAGGACAGGGCGGCTACTAGCCTCCTGTCGCCAGGGGAAAGTGGAGGCAACTTCAACGTCAGCGCCGCCATCTGGGCCGGGGTCCCAGCCAGGATGTCCCACCGGTGTCGCTTCAGGCCGCACAGGATATCCTCCAGGTCCATAGACCCCACGGGATCGGCCAGAAGCCCCATCCTTCCCGCCGCTTCCATCAGCATAGAACCAACGGACCAGTCGGTCTCGTCGGGATAGAGCACCAAAATCCTCTGTCCCTCATGGCAGAAGGACCTGAGCCCTGTCTCAAAATAGTCCGTCGTGGAAGCCAGGTCCAGCCTGGACAGATAGACCCTCTTAGGCGGCCCGGTGGTGCCGGAGGTGGTCGTGACGATCCTGCCCACCTCCCCCGGCGGTATAAGGACCATCTCCCTGCCATGATTCATCAGGTCCTTCTCGGTCAGGACGGGAAAGAGCGACAGGTCCTCCAGGTCCCCTATGGCCTCGGGACAGCCTCTCAGCCTATCTCGCCAGAACTTGGACTCCCTAAGGCGTGCCAACATACGGTTTATGCCCTGGATCGGGTCTAAGCCGCTCATCGTTCGGGGTAGAGCGGCGTGCCGTCCAGTGAGGTGCAGTATCTGGCGCAGAAGGGTATTAGCCGTCCTCCGGGCCCCACCACGTGGATACAGCAGTTTTTGAGCCGTTCCAGGTCTATGTTGAAACAGTCCTGAAAGGCCATGCAGGACAGGGTGAAGGTCCTTCTGGATTTTTTCGCCAGAAACCGGTCCCACAGGGCGAAAGCGCCGCTCTGGACCGATTCCACCGTAGCCCCCCACTTTCCCTTCACCGACGCCACGGTCCTGCGGCGATTGGCCTCCGCCTCGCCCGCACCTGAACACCGGGACTTTTTCGACGGAGTGGGCCTGTCCGAGCTGTTCAATATGAAGTCTCCATGCCAGGAGCACAGGGAATGCTCTCACCCAGGTGGTATCAGGTCCTTGGCCTGGAACAGCCCACCGGTCTGGTCCTCCACCATCGGCATGACCTCCGGCAGGGTTATCCTGTCTTCCCAGTCCGGCACCTTGGGGCCCCTTCCGAAATAGCTGACCGGCTGAAAGTGGACCCCTCTGACCGCCGGAGATCGGCCCATTCCGTAGGATATCACCGACCCAACCTGGTCCAGGTTGCACCCTGGGACCAAGGTAGTGCCCAGGACTACCCCGATGCCCTCCATGGCGCAGTTGGATATGGCCCGGTCCTTACCCTTAAACAGGGGCTTTCCCCTCAGCTTAAGGTTCGCCCCGTCGTCGCCGTCGAACTGTAGGTACACCGAGCTGAGCCCCGCCTTCGCCAGTTTCGCCAGGTAGGGCCGGTCCTGGGATATCCTTATTCCGTTGGTGTTCAGCTGGATAAAGTCGAAGCCCATGGACCTTGCCATGGACACCACGTCGGCCAGGTCGTCCCTGGTGGTGGGCTCTCCGCCGGACAGCTGTAGCGTGCAGTTTTCCCC
>JAQUTB010000073.1 GCA_028709985.1 Dethiosulfovibrio sp. | reverse complement strand
CCGGCAGGTTGGACTTGACCGCCACGTTTCGAGCCAGGTTAAGGGCCAGAGCGGTCTTTCCCATCGATGGCCTGGCGGCCAGGATGTTCAGGCTACCGGGCTGTAGACCGCCTGTCGGCCTGTCCAGATCATCAAAGCCAGTCATGACCCCTGTTACGGTCTGCTCGGAGCGGTGAAACTGCTCCTCTATCTGACGGAAGGCCGGACCTATGACCTCCGATACCCTCTTGAAGTTGGCCTCGTTTCTCTGCCGCGACACCTCGAAGATAGACCTTTCGGCCTCCTCCAGAAGCTCCTCTATATCTCGGTCCTCCGAGTATCCCATGCGAACTATGGCGCTGCCTGTCGCTATGAGCCTCCTGAGGATAGCCTTGTCTCTCACTATCCTGGCATGGTAATCGGCGTTGGCCGTGGTTGGAACGCTGTCCATTACGGTCACGACGAAGGCCTGACCGCCCAGCTTCTCCGACAGATCCTTCCTGGAGAGCTCCTCCAGGAAGGTCAAGGAGTCGACAGGGCGGTCGAAGTGGGCCATCTCCACCATGACCTCAAAGGCGGTCCTGTAGTTCAGGTCGTAAAAATCGTCCGGTGAAAGTATCTCCGTTACCTGGATCAGTACATCCCTGTCCATCAGGCACGAACCTATCACCGCCCTCTCCGCATCAAGGTTGCGAGGTGGAAGGCGATCAAAGGTCTGGCTGCTCACAGGGCTACAGCGCCTCCACCTTAAGGGTCATGGATGCCTCGACCGAATGGTATAGCTTTACGGAGAAAGGATAACTCCCCAGGGATTTTATCGCATCAGCCATTTTTACGTTTTTCTTGTCCACTGAGATACCAAATTGACCCTTTATGGCCTCGGCAACCTGAGAGGTGGTGACGCTGCCAAAAAGCCTTCCCCCCTCACCTGCGCTGACCGACACGGTTACCTGTCTATCCTGGATCTTTTTTTTGTCCTCCTCGGCCTTAGCCCGGGCCTGGAGGTCTTTTTTGGCCTTGGAGTCGTTTTTCTCCTTGAGCTGTTTCATGTTGACGGAATCAGCCTCTATGGCGAGGTTTTTGGGAAACAGAAAATTTCTCGCATAACCGTCCGAGACCTCCACTATCTCGTCCTTAAGGCCTAACTTTTTTACGTCTTCCTTGAGAATAACCTTCATAGTTAAGTCACCTCCGGTATCTGGTTCTTATGTTTGCCCACACGTCGGTCAGACCAAGCACGACCGCTATCTGGGACAAAATCGGTATAAATACTATAAGGAAAGCCAGGGTTATCCTCCAAAATCTGGACAGGGAGCGGTATTCCATGTAGTCCCAGGTGAGGGATAGTCCCTGGATCATGAACATCATACTGATCAGCAGCCTGAGGTTCAGCCCGACCCTGGAGAGCAGTGGGTCCCTCAAGGAGCCCTCGAACAGGAGGATGACCATCGAGAAGGCGAAGGCCCACAAAAGGCTCTTTGGAAAACGCCACTGGGCAAAAGGAGGAAGGGACGGCAGGACTATGCCTCCTATCCTGGCCAGGACCTTACGGGACACCCAGTAGCTCAGCAAACAGTCAACGGCGCTGGCCATGGTAAGCATGGCTGGGAACATAAGTGGTATCGCCTTTATGGTCTGCTCTACCTGCTCCTTTACCGAGGAGAGGTCCTGTCCACCGTACATAGAGAAAACCTTCTCCATGGTGGCTCTGATCTGGTCGACGTCCGGGTCAAATGGGTTCACCCCGGTCATTTTTGTGAGGACCACCATAAGGGCCAATTTGCTGACGAGGCTGACCACCACCCCGTAAAGCATTATATCAACAGCTTGGTCCAATCTGGATGCCAGTATGCCCAGCCCAACCCCCAACACCCCAAAGCCCAGGCAGAAGGATATGGCCGAGGCAGGACCGGTCAGAAGCGCGACTATGGCGGTCGCAACGACGAGGCCTACAAAGGACATCTTCGGCCTGTGCCTGAGACCCAGTATAACCAGCGGAGCGGGACAAAGCAAAGACAGGACGATGCCGGCCACAGGCAGATATCGAGCGGCCAGAAACAGCACCACCGCCATGCCGGTCAATAACGAAGACTCAACCAGGCTCTTAGTTCCGTTCATCGAGCAGAGTCACCCTTTCCCGTCACATATACAAAAAGGGAGAGAAGCTCGGCTCCTCCCCCAAAAAAGCTCCTATGAAAACCCTCTTATCGATCTCACTGCGAACGATGGCCTCCGTTTGGAGGCGATCTACTCGGCACTGTAAGGAAGAAGAGCCATGTATCTAGCTCTCTTGAGAGCCACTGTCAGCTGACGCTGGTGGTTGGCGCAGTTGCCGGTAACCCTGCGAGGGACTATCTTGCCCCTCTCGCTGATGTACTTGCGAAGCCTATCGACGTCCTTGTAATCGACGTCGTTGATCTTATCTACGCAGTAGAAGCAGACCTTAGGGCGACGCTTACCGCGCCTCTTGTTGGCGGGACCGCCCTGTCCACCTGATGAGTATGCCATTTTCATCCTCCTTTCTTCACTTTAAAGAACTGTCACAACTAGAAGGGGATGTCGGTTTCGTCATCGTCGGCGCTGGGCCCCATCTCAGATATGTCCATGGGAAAATCTCCATCGCCGCCGAAGTCGTCTCTGAAGCTTCTGGGCTCCCCTCCGCCGTAACCTCCGCCGGAGCTTTGCACCTCATAATCTCCTCTGGAGGAGGGACGATCTTCCCTCTTTCCTCCGCCGGAAGACGGCAGGAAGGTGATATCTCCCGCTACGACCTCGGTAACCCACCGTTTCTGCCCCGTTTTGTCGTCATAACTACGGACCTGGATACGCCCCTCCACCAGGACCGGACGGCCCTTGGAGAGGTATCTCTCGCAGTTCTCCGCAAGAGGCCCCCAGACAACGACCGGTATGAAGTCCACCGATTCCTGGAGCTCCCCATTTTTGCCCTTCCAGCTGCGGTTTACAGCCACAGAGAAAGAGGCCACCGCCTGCTTGCTTGCGGTGTAACGGATCTGCGGATCCTTAGCTAAGTTCCCCATGAGGATAACTTTATTGAAGCCACGAGCCATTCCGAAATCCCTCCCTGAACTACTCCTGATCCAGCCTGATCACCAGGTTGCGAACGACGCCAGGACGCAGACTAAGAAGCCTGGAAAGTTCCTTCTGCTGAGACGGCTCTAAGGAAAAATAGGCCAGAGCGTAGTAACCTTCGGTTCTCTTCTCTATGGGATAAGCGAGACGACGCTTGCCCCAGACGTCAACTTTATCGACGGAGCCGCCAAGTTTAGAGACGACCTCCTTGATACCATCGAGCTCTGCGCTGTGATCCTCGAGGTCGGCCTCGAGAAGCACCATCATTTCATATGGACGCATGAGCTTCACCTCCTCCCTATGGACATAAGGCCCCCCCAGGGGGGCAGGGACTACGGTTTGCGATTATAACCTATGGAAGGCCATCCCGCAAGACGTCGCCGGACTCTATCGAGATCCGGTATATCTTTTCGCCCGGCAAAACCAGGTTGAAGTGTTCCCTAGCAAGCCTCGCCTTGCCCTCCGGCGTACGGTAAAACTCCAGCCTCTCCTTAGATCTTTCAAGCTTCTGCCGCAACGAGCGGACCTCCGATTCCCTGATTGAGACCATTTCCTCGAGAAATCGTACCCTGGAGTTTTCCCTTAATATAGCCGTCGTCAACACAGCACCGATGAGACCGACCGTGGCCCAGAAGAAGATCCATCGAATCGGTATCAAGGTAGCTACATCCTGTCAGGTGCGGATATGCCCAAAATCCTCAGGCCGTTGGAAAGGACGATCCGAGAGGCCTTTATGAGGAGGATACGGGAGGCCCTTCTTGGGTCCTCGTCCAACACCCTGTGGGCGTTGTAGAAGGAGTGGAAGTCCCCGGCGAGATCGTGAAGGTAGTTAACTATCCTGTGGGGAGCCAGCTCGGAGGCCGCTTTCTCCACCTCCTCGGGGAACATGGACAGCCTGGTCACCAGTTTTTTCTCCTCGGGACTGTTGAGATGCTCTTCGTTAAGATCTCCCTCGTCCGGGAAGTCTATCCCCCGCTCCTCAAGGGTCCTTATTATGCTGGACATCCTGGCGTTGGCGTACTGGACGTAGAATACCGGGTTGTCCGATGACTCTCTCTTGGCGAGCTCCAGGTCGAAGTCCAGATGGCTGTCGCTCCGGCGCATCACGAAGTAGTATCTCGTGGCGTCGATTCCCACCTCGTCTATGACGTCGGAGAGGGTGACGAACTGGCCCGATCTGGTGGACATGGAAACCTGATCCCCGTCCCTGAGCAGGTTGACGAACTGTATCAGAGCCACGGTGAAGTCGTCGGACGACTTGCCGAGGGCCTCTATGGCCGCCCTCATCCTTGGTACGTAGCCGTGATGGTCCGCTCCCCATACGTCTATAACCCGATCAAAGCCTCGGTCAAACTTGTTTTTGTGGTAGGCAACGTCGGACGCGAAGTAGGTTGGGACGCCGTTTGAGCGGAAGAGGACCCTGTCTTTGTCGTCGCCGAAGTCGGTCGAACGGAACCAGATCGCGCCTCCGTCCTCGTAGGTATAGCCCCTATCGTTAAGGGTGGAGACGGCGTTTTGGACAAGCTTATCGGTATAGAGGGTTTTCTCCGAGAACCAACGATCGAACTTGACGCCAAACCGGTTAAGGTCCTTCTTTATCCCCTCAAGTATTACGCCGCAGGAATACTCGGTGAAAAACGGCAGGCTGTCCTCAAGGGACCTGTCAAGCAGGGACTCTCCCTCTTTCTCTATGAGAGCTCGGGCCAGGTCGTAGATGTAGTCCCCCTTGTACCCGTCGTCAGGAAAGGGAGCTTCCGAACCCCTGCCCAAAAGCTCGAAATACCTGGACTGGGTTGACTTGCCCAGGTTGGACATCTGAAGACCAGCGTCGTTAACGTAGTATTCCTTCTGGACAGACCATCCTGCAAAGGAAAGTATGTTGCCTATTATGTCTCCAACCGCGGCCCCACGACCATGGCCCACGTGAAGTGGACCTGTTGGGTTTGCGCTCACGAACTCGACTTGGACCTTTCGTCCCTTCCCGAGATCGCATCTGCCGTAGTTATCCCCTGCCTTAAGCACCGAGGAGACAACTGAACCTATCCATTGGTCCGCCAGGAAGAAGTTTATAAATCCGGGCCCTGCCACCTCTACGGACTTTATATGGATATCGGACTTTAGCCTTTCCACCAGGTCCAGGGCGAGATCCCTTGGTTTCTGGCCAAGGACCTTGCAGGCCTGCATCGCGACGTTCGTAGCCCAGTCTCCCTGATCCTCCCTCTTGGGCCTCTCCAGGTGAACCTCGGGAAGATCGTCCAGGTTTACCCCTCTCTCTTTACCCATCTCGGTCAGAGATTGGGTTATAAGATCGATTAAAATCGCTGTGACATCCGCCATCATGAAAGCTCCTTTTCTACCGTATGGTATAAATTATTTTTTCATAGCCAAGGGGATGGATATGTCCCTCCATCTCAACCAGGCCCCCAACACCCTTGGCAGTCCGTAGGTGAACTGATCGTCGTAGCGGGAGCTATTTGCTATAATTTTAGACTCTCCCTCCAGGACCTCTCTCTTCTTGCTGAACCGGAGGTATTCGGAGAACTTCAGAGCCCCCTCGTTTCTGTCGGACATAGCGGGAGTCGATATCAAGGAATAACCGCCAGGCAAGGCTATAGTATATTTCTGTTCCATAACAAAGGGGAACAACAGCTCTTTATTTGGGGCCAACGAGGTAAGGTCCTCAAGGGCACCAGGCAACAGGCAGGGCATCCTCATCAACATGCCTGGACCACCGGGGATTCCCATGTGACGTTTCACAGGGAGATCTATCCTGTATCCATAATCCATAGGTGTTAGAGAAGGATCGCCCGCTTTCCAGGCCAAAAGGCCAGGGATCACGCTCTCAAGCCCGACCCAGGATATCCGGTCCTTATCGGGAAAAATCTCCAGCCAGCCGTTTCTGACCCACAGCTGTAACGTCCCAGTCAGTGCCCCTTGAGGGTCCAAAGCCAGGTTCCAGGCGATGGTTAGACGGTGGTCCTCGACCTTTCCCCTGTCCAGGGAGTAGGTGAGAAGCCCTTCCTCGGGGGATCCTCCGTAGAGGGTCTTCCCTATGAGGGAAGGAGGAACGTTTCCAGGCTCAACGGTCTGGCCTGGGACGTAGAACCAGTAGTCCGACCCAGGAGGTGCGACCCTTAGGACAGGGCTTCGGAGGTTCTCCATCATGGCAGGCTCCTGGGCTCCTATAGGCAGGAAGGTGCGCCAGACCAGCTGAGCCCTCCATCCCATGTCCTCCAGCCAGGAACGCAGGATAAGGGCCCTCTCCCAGTAGGACCAAGGCCCCTCGGAGGGGATATCCTCCCTAAGCATCCCGTCGCTTCCTGGTATGACCATTGAGTCCATAGCCCTCATGAGCCTCTTACCGGCCTTTCCCTTGTCCCCCATCCTGTTGAGACGAGCCAGTTCGGGCGGCATAGGTGGAACAGGAACCTTGTTTAAGGTCGATAAAAGCTGAAGGAACGGGACCTTGCCTGAGCGCAGGCTGAAGGCTAGATAGGGATCGCCCAGTCGGATCATGGAGGGCCTTTTCCTCTGAGGCACGTTGTAGGTGGTCCAGAGGTAGATGCTTTTGCCTCCGGCGTTGTCGATGGTCGGGCTATCCATGCCGTTGCTCTGGACGAAGAGCTCCGATCCCGATGGGATCGCCACGGAGAAGCGTCCCTCCCACACCGGCAGGTCGCTGGCAGGGGTTATAAGGCCCTCCACCGACATCCTTTTTGGATATATCTGGCGAAAGCGAAGGACCAGCACCGCCTCGTCATGGTCCCCAAGCGACATGTACGACCCATCGTCGGGCAAAGAGGCTATCTTAGCCCCTGACACTGGGTCGTAGAGGTTAGCCTCCAATATCTCAAGCTCTCCGGTGAAGGGCGTTGAGAGAACGCTCTCAGGCCAATTACGATCAAGTCTATGGGTGGTCATGACCACCCATAGACTCTCTTTAAGCATAGCTCCGTCGGGGCGAAGCCCGTAGGATTCGTGCCTCTGCCAGACGACTCCAGCTGGGGACCCGTAGGTCTCTAGAGGAGGGGCTTCCTGCACCAGGCGAGGAATGTTAACCTCACCGGCCGACAGGGTCTGAGCCATAAGCACAAAAGCCCCCATGATGGCAAATACAGCAGGTCTATTTTTCATGCGCGTTCCTCCCGAATCAAGAGTCTCTTCCGCAGCAGTTTTTGTATTTTTTGCCGCTGCCGCAGGGACAGGGCTCGTTTCTGCCTATCTTTCGTCCGTCTCGCCTGAAGGGCTCGTGCCTTCCGTCCCCGGCGTCGGCTCCAGGTATGGGTGCCCCTCCTGGGGA
>JAQUTB010000072.1:3554-7381 GCA_028709985.1 Dethiosulfovibrio sp. | reverse complement strand
AGGTCTTCGTCGTGGAGAACGTGAGGGTCCCGGAGGGCTCCGACCGGGGCGACCACGAGGCCCTATATCTTTCCGCCGCATCTAGGGTGGCGAGCCTTGTTCGGCAACTCAGGGAGATCGTCCCCGCTCCGCTGCCCGAGGGGCCCTGCCACGTAGGGCCTGTTACGCCGGAGATGGACAGAGAGGACTTTTTGGAGATGGTTAAAAAGGGGAGGGAGCACGTGGCCGCCGGGGACGTATGTCAGGTGGTGCTGTCACAGGCCTTCTCCGCCGAGACGGACCTGTCCTCCGACGAGATATACCGGGCCCTCAGGGAGGGCAATCCGTCGCCCTACCTGTTTCGACTGGAGCTGCCCCACCTGGAGCTCATAGGATCCTCCCCGGAGGTCCACGTCAAGCTGGAGGGGGGCAAAACCCTGATCCGTCCCCTTGCCGGGACGAGAAAGAGAGGGGCAACGGAGGAGAGGGACAGAGAGCTGGAGCAGGAGCTTCGGTCCGACGAGAAGGAGAGGGCGGAGCACATCATGCTGGTGGACCTGGCGAGAAACGACCTGGGCCGGACCTGCGCATTTGGCTCCGTGGAGGTGACCGAGCTTCTGGGGGTCGAACGGTACTCTCAGGTGATGCACCTGGTGTCCCAGGTCGAAGGCCGGATAAGGGACGACCGCACCGCCCTCGACCTGCTTGAGACATCATTCCCCGCCGGGACGGTCTCCGGGGCTCCGAAGATAAGGGCCATGGAGATCATAGAGGACCTGGAGCCCACGCCCAGAGGTCCCTACGCCGGGGCGGTGGGATATCTGGGGTTCGACGGCAACATGGACACCTGCATAGCCATAAGGACCATGGTCCGAAGGAGCGCAAAGGTCACCGTCCAGGCAGGGGCGGGAATAGTTTACGACTCACTGCCGGAGATGGAGTATCTGGAGACGGAGAACAAGGCCAGGGCCCTTTTCAGGGCGCTGGAGAGAGCTGGAGAGAAGAGGTCGAGTAGATGATCCTTATGATAGACAACTACGATTCTTTCACCTGGAACCTGGTCCAGATGCTGTCCGATTTCGACCACGTGGAGGTGGTCAGAAACGACCAGCTCTCCCTGGACGAGCTGGAGGCCATGGAGCCAGACCGGGTTGTCATATCCCCGGGCCCCGGAACCCCTGCCGACGCCGGGATATCAAAAGAGGCCATAGATCGCTTCAAGGGCAAGGTCCCGGTACTGGGGGTCTGTCTGGGCCATCAGGCCATGGCGGAGGTCTTCGGAGGGACGGTGGTCAGAGCCTCGGTCCCCTGTCACGGCAAGGTCTCACCGGTTATACACGGAGGCGAGGGTATCCTGAGCGGCCTGCCATCTCCCTTTGGGGCGACAAGGTATCACTCCCTGACGGTGGACGAAAGGTCCCTTCCTATAGAGCTCCACGTCACAGCCAGGACCGAGGACGGCATGATCATGGCCATGGAGCACAGAGAGCACGCCCTTTTCGGGGTGCAGTTTCATCCCGAGGCCATATTGACCGAGGGGGGAAGGGTTTTGCTTGATAATTTCTGCCGACTGAGTTCGGGAACTTTAGAGAGGGGTTGTCGTCGTGTTAAGACCTGCGCTTGAGACTCTGCTTCGCCGGGAAAACCTGTCCCGGTCCGCTATGGAGGAGGCCATGGAGGCCATCATGGACGGTCGGGCCCCAGAGCCCCAGGTAGCCGCCTTTCTCGCCTGTCTTAGAAGCAAGGGGGAGACGGTGGAGGAAATCTCCGTGGCGGCCAAGGTCATGAGGGAAAAGGCCTCCGCCGTTGTGGTGTCCTCGACCCCTCTTTTAGACATAGTGGGAACGGGAGGGGACTGCACCGGGACTTTCAACATATCCACCGTCTCAGCCCTGGTTGTGGCGGCCTGCGGGGTATCGGTGGCAAAACACGGAAACCGGTCGGTGTCCAGCAGATGCGGAAGCGCCGACCTGCTGGAGGCTCTTGAGGTCCCATTTCTGTCCTCCCCCGGCTCGGTGGCCCACTGTATCGACCGGACAGGCTTCGGGTTCCTCTTCGCCCCCAACTTCCACAGCGCCATGAAGAACGTGGCCCCCATAAGGAGGGCCATGGGCGTCAGGACCATCTTCAACGTCCTAGGCCCTCTCACCAACCCCGCCACCCCCGATAGGGAGCTGATGGGGGTCTTCTCCCCCGACCTGACCGTCCCTATGGCTCAAGTCCTCGGCTCTCTAGGTATGAAGAGGGCCATGGTGGTCCACGGCCACGGCGGAATGGACGAGCTATCCCTGTCTGGCCCCAACGTGGCCTGCCTCCTGGACGACGGAGTTCTCACCGAGATGGAGATATCCCCGGAGGACGTGGGGCTCTCCACCGCCAAAGAGGGCTACGCCGCAGGAGGGGACGTCAGGGAGAACCGGGCCATAGCCCTGTCGGTGTTGGACGGCGACGAGGGACCGAAAAAGGACGTGGTGCTGCTCAACTCGGGAGCCGCCCTTTTCGTTGCCGGAAGGGTCAGCTCCATAGCCATAGGGGTGGCCATGGCCCGAGAGGTCATAGACTCGGGGCTAGCCAGGAGAAAGCTGGAGGAGGTCGCCAAGACCGCCAAGTCACTGGAGGGAGCGGCGTGATACTGGACAGAATAGCCGCCAGAAAGGAGCAGGAGGTGGCGGCCCTGACAGCTCCCAGAAGGTCCCTCTTTCAGGCCCTGAGCGAGCCAGGACTGTCGGTGATAGGGGAGATAAAAAGGGGATCACCAAGCAAAGGGCCCTTCGCCCTGGACGCCGACCTGCCGGGCAAGGCGAGGGCCTACGCCGAGGGCGGCGTGGCTGGTATATCGGTGCTGACGGACCGGGAATTTTTCTTCGGCGGCGAGGAGATCCTCTGCTCCCTCCGGCCTGTGGTGGACCTGCCCATCCTTCGGAAGGACTTTCTGATCCACCCCATCCAGTTGGAGCAGAGTCGCCTGATCGGGGCGGACTCGGTGCTTCTCATAGTTGCCCTTCTGCCAGGGGAGAGGCTCAGGGAAATGGTCTCCCTAGCAGAAGAGCTGGGCATGGACTCGCTGGTGGAGGTCCACGACCTGGATGAGCTCCACAGGGCCCTGGACGCCGACGCCAGGATCGTCGGCATAAACAACCGAGATCTTCGGGACTTCTCGGTGGACCTGTCGGTGTCGGAACGGCTCCACTGCGAGATAGTCCGGCTCGGGGCCAGGGAAGGCAGGGTAGTGGTTGCGGAGAGCGGAATCCACTCCGGTGCCGACGGAGAGAGGCTCAGGGCCGCCGGTCTTGACGGGGTGCTGGTGGGAGAGGCCCTGATGAGGTCTCAAGACCCCGCCTCCTTCGTCCGGCAGCTGAGGGGCTTGGAATGAAGGCCAAAATCTGCGGCCTGACGATGAGGGAGGACGTGGTGGCGGCGGTGGAGCTGGGATACGACTGCTTGGGCTTTATCCTGGCCCCCAGCCCCAGAAGGGTTTCCCTACATCAGGCCCGGGCTCTCCTGGAGGACAGGCCCCAAATACCCACCGTGGCGGTGGTGGTGGACCCCGTTCCCTCGGAGCTGGAGGCCATAGTCTCCAGCGGCCTCTTCGACTACGTCCAGTTTCACGGCTCCGAGGGCCCCGAGACCGTGGCGTCGGTCCCCTCGAGCATAAAGGCCTTCGGAATAGGTGGGCCGGAGGATCTGGAGAGGGCCTTGTCGTTTCAGGCCGCCGACTTGCTCCTCCTGGACGGGCCTAGAGGGGGAGGGGGACGGAGTTTCGACTGGTCCATGCTGAAGGGCCTGAGGATAGATCGCCCCTGGATGCTGGCGGGAGGATTAGGGCTGGACAACCTGGATGAGGCGAT
>JAQUTB010000072.1:0-3544 GCA_028709985.1 Dethiosulfovibrio sp. | reverse complement strand
TAAGGCCCGACTGGGTGGACCTGAACAGCGTTCTTGAGGTGTCCCCTGGGGTGAAGGACAGGGCCAAAATGGCCGCGGCCATGGAGATGGTCGAGGGCTTTAACCGACGGAAGGAGCTGCGTCATGACTAAAAAGGGATATTTCGGACCTTACGGAGGTCGTTACGTGCCGGAGACGCTGTTTCCGGCCCTGGAGGAGCTGGATAGGGCCTACGAGGCCATCAGGGCGGATGGTGATTTTCAGGAGGAGCTGAAGGTACTGCTCAACAAGTACAGCGGTCGCCCTACAGCCCTCTATCACGCCGAGAGGCTTTCCGACTCTCTGGGCATAAAGGTGTACCTTAAGAGGGAGGACCTCAACCACACAGGGGCCCACAAGATAAACAACGCCCTGGGACAGGCCCTCATAGCCCGCCGCCTGGGCAAAAATCGGATTATCGCCGAGACAGGGGCGGGCCAGCACGGAGTGGCCAGCGCCACCGCCGCCGCCAGGTTCGGCATGGAATGTACCGTCTTCATGGGAGAGGTGGACATAGCCAGACAGAGGATGAACGTCGACCGAATGAGGCTTCTCGGGGCCCAGGTCGTCCCGGTATCCTCGGGCAACAAAACCCTGAAGGACGCCACCAACGAGGCGATTCGCCACTGGGTCGCCCACGTGGAGGACTGCCACTACATAATCGGCTCCGTAGTAGGACCCCATCCCTATCCCTCTATGGTGCGGGACTTCCAGAGGGTCATAGGGGACGAGGTGAAAGAGCAGATCATGGCCGAGGAGGGGAGACTTCCCGACGCCCTGGTGGCCTGCGTCGGAGGGGGGAGCAACGCCATGGGCATATTCTACCCCTTCGTGGACGACGCCGTTCGGATGATAGGGGTCGAGGCGGCGGGCCACGGCATCGAGACAGGGGAACACGCAGTCACCCTCTCCGGCGGAAGGGTAGGGGTGCTGCACGGAAGCCGGTCCTACTTACTTCAAACCGACGACGGACAGGTCATAGAGCCCTACTCCCTTTCGGCAGGCCTGGACTATCCGGGAGTCGGGCCACAGCACAGCTTCTTCAAGGACACAGGCAGGGTCGAGTACGTTTCGGTAACCGACGACCAGGCTGTGGCGGCCTACGGTAAGCTCTGTTCCCTGGAGGGAATCATACCGGCCCTGGAGAGCTCCCACGCCCTGGCCCATCTGGAGGTCATGGCGAGAGATGGAAGGGACAGCCTGGTGGTGGTGAACCTCTCGGGCAGAGGGGACAAAGACATGGACTCGGTGAGGCCTTTTTTGCTTGGGGAGGATAAAAGATGAAGGATCTTGGGATTTTTTGCGGCAAAAAGGCGGTCATTCCTTTCGTGATGACCGGAGATCCCGATGCGGACACCACGGTAAAGCTGGTGGAATCCATGGTTGAGGCTGGAGCCGCTGCGGTGGAGCTCGGTATGCCCTTCTCCGACCCTCTGGCCGACGGCCCGGTGATACAGGAGGCGGGGCAGAGGGCTCTGGCGTCTGGGACGACACTGTCGTCGGTTTTGGAGACCGCCGGGAGGATCACCGAAAGGACCTCCGTGCCGGTCATACTAATGGGTTACGTCAACCCGATTATGTCCTACGGATTTGATAGGTTCGCCAAGGACGCCTCCCGGTCGGGGGTGGCGGCGGTGATAGTCCCTGACCTGCCTTTCGACGAGGGGGACGAGCTTTACGATGCCCTGAGGGCCCAGGGAGTGACGCCTATACTGATGGTCTCCCCCAACATCGGCGACGAACGGCTGGCGGAGATAGGCCGAAGGGCCGAGGGCTTCGTCTACTGCGTGTCCCTCCTCGGGGTCACAGGTCAGGGAGGGCTCCATCAGGGGATGAAGGAATATATCGAAAGGGTGAGACGGCACGTGTCGGTCCCACTGGCGTTGGGCTTCGGCATAGACGGCCCGGAGAGAGCCGCCTCGGTGGCCCCTATGGTGGACGGCGTGGTGGTTGGAAGCGCGGTGATAAAGGCCTTCAACGAGGCAGGGGGAGGCCCGGAGGGAGTGGCCCGCGGGGCGAAACTGGTGGGGGATATAGTCTCCGCTGTTGGATAGGCTACTTTGTAATAATAAGCTAAATAACATTGATATTTTTAACTGATTCTAGCGTAAAAAACGACTTTTTGTCGATAGAACTGTCGGGTTCAATTAAAAATATCTGTTTATGCTTTTGATATAATGTGATCTATGTTCAAGAGACAGGGCCTTTCGCTGTGGACGGCGGAAGCCCCTGTCTCTTGGTCTATCAAGCTTTACCGAGCGGCCGAGGGCGTCGTGATAAAGGGTTTTTGGGGTGACTATTAAATCGTTCAAGAAAGAACTTGTTTTTTTTGAAGCCCCACCAGCTATCAAGGGGCCACTTGACCCTTATCTGTCACTAGCTTAGTGCGGTGTTCCCTCTAAAAAGGAAAACATCGGAGCCATTGACTGGAAAAATTGCCTTGACCATGTTTTTTCTACGACCTCTCTATCTCTTCGGTCCTTTAGAAAAGGTAGCACGTCCCCCTTGGCCTGTTCGATATCCAGGGTAGCAATTTTTTCAGATAAGAGGTCGTAAAAAACTTTATCGTTAAAGGGAATACGTTCTTCCCAGTGTCCGCTTTGGACCATCCTCTCCTTGAGGTGTCCCAAATGAAGAGGGGTCCTTCTTCCGATATACCATGCCATGTCGAACCAGTCTCGTCCCTTAACCCGGTTTTTCCAGCTTCGACATAGAACAGCGTGCATTTTGCCCGCAAATAGATCTGGGAGGGAATATACCTCCACTGGGAACGGGATAGGAGTGGAGATTGTGGCCTGCTCTGTCCTAAAATTACCAGGTGGATCGGTATCTATTTCTATTTTAACCTTAATGTTCTGGTGTTTGTTGATGCCGAAGGTGTATTCTGGAGCCAGCTCAACTGAGAGCAGATGTTGGAGTGTGCCTGCTTTTATAAAGGCCGTCTCTATGGGCGACTGTTTTTGCTTGCTTCTCTGTTCTACCTCTACGTTAAACCCGAAATGGGCGAGCTCAGACCGAATTCCGCTCTCGTAATCAATCCAAGAGAACGGCATATCAGGGCTTAAAAGAGAGAAGTCCAAATCTTCCGAGTATCGTTGAAGATTAAAGATAATTCTGAGAGCGGTTCCTCCGTAGAACGCTGCTTTTTTAAAAAATGACGTGCGCCAAAGCCCGAGAAGAGTGATTTGTTGCATTATCTCTCTAATAGCGTTTATAGCGTCGTCGGTGGTCTCTATAGGGTACTCGTTCATCATCGCTCTGACCATTTCGTTCATGGCTTGCCTCCTCTGTGTCTTATGTAGTCGGAAAGCATCGTGACCCTTCTCGAGCCGTATCCTAACGCGATTTCCTCCATTTTGCCGGGGTTGAGCTCAAACAGAGAGCCTTCGTCTATGCGGAGATTATCGATCAGATAGGCCTCTACGTCGTCCAATGTCCTTAGGACAAGCCCCTTGGCCCTGTAGACGGTGTCTGACAGGGCTTTTTCAGGGGTAGCCATAAGGGCGTGTATGGGGCCCATCTCTTG
>JAQUTB010000071.1:494-7410 GCA_028709985.1 Dethiosulfovibrio sp. | reverse complement strand
GTAGGAGAAGAACATCGCCTGCTGTCCCTCGACCCATCCGGGCAATCCCAAAGCCATGAGGAAGGAGAAGCCAACTATCATGACGTTTCTCTGGGACCCCATGTCGGCCCTTGTGAGTGCCTGGATACCTAGAGCTCCTATTATGCCGAACAGGGCTATGTAGCACCCGCCTATTATGGGACTCGGCATTGTGGCCACCAGAGCTCCGAGCTTGCCGACGAAACTCATCAATATGAGTATGATCGCGCCGGTCCTCACGACCCACCTGGAGGCGACACCAGTCAGGCCTATAAGCCCTATGTTTTCCGTATAGGAGGTACAGGCGACTCCCCCGAAAAGACCGCCTATAGCGCAGCCTAGGCCCTCTGCGCCTATGCCTCTGTTTATGGTGCTCTCGCTGGGATCGTCCAGGCCACAGGCGTTGCTGACGTTGTAATAGTCCCCTATGCTCTCGATGAACACGGCGAAAAAGCCCGCTAATATAGCACCAAAGGCTATTATGCTGAACTTAGGAGCTCCCCATGGAGAGATACCGGTGAACTGGAACCACTTTGCGTTGGATATGGACGACAGGTCCACGTGAGCAGGATGCCCCGAAGGAAAGACCCCGACCAAGCTCATGGCTAGACATATAAGGTATACTATAACCACGCTGGAGAGGATGGAAAAGATGTTAATGTAACGTCCCTTCATTCCGAGGCTAAAAAGAAAAATCAACCCAACCACGGCCAAGGACACAGGCCAATAGTTGGCGGCGTTCATACCGACCGCCACAGGGGCCAGGGAAAAACCTATGGCCATTATGGTGGGCCCCACTGTGACAGGGGTTATATACTTTTTTATCTTTCCTACTAGGCCGACATATCCCGTAAAGGCCATCAACAAACCTCCAAGGATAAGGGCCCCGCCGATATGCTGAAGACACACGTCAGAGCCTTGAGAGCCGTAGACTCCTATTATGGTCATGATAGGTGGGATAAAGCTGAGGCTCGACCCCTGCACGATCGGCAACCCAGAGCCGAAGGAGCTGGTCTGCAACAGCGTGGCCAATCCCATCGAGAGATAGACGCAGCTTATAAAGAACCCTATCTGGACAGGGGACATGTTCATCGCAGGTCCAAATATCAGAGGAACCAGGGTAGTCGCACCAAAAAGGGTAAGCACATGTTGAGCTCCCGCCAGGACCATTATTGGAAAACGAGGCTTATCGTCCACTCCGTACACTAATTTAGCCATATCCAACACCTCCATGATTTTGTCGAGGGGAATTGTACCATCATGCGTAACCGGTTGCATTAAACAAGAAGGGAGTTATAATGATTTGAATATTAAAGAAGACGCAAAAAAATGCTCAAGGTTGCTGGAAAGATCTAGATCTGCCTTAGCCCTGACAGGAGCAGGAATATCGACTGGGGCAGGGATACCGGATTTCAGGGGGCCAAATGGGATTTATTCCGGCAAGAACGGCTTGAACATGGAGAGAATATTCGACATAGACTTTTTCATGAAAGAGCCCAAAATCTTTTACGATTTTTACAGAAATTTTATTAATACAGTGGACGAGGCGATTCCCACCTACACACACAGTTTTTTGGCCGCTTTAGAATCCTGTAAAAAGCTAAGCGGAGTGATCACACAGAACATAGACGCCCTGCACCAGAGGGCCGGGTCCACATCTGTCCACGAGATACACGGAAGCGTATGGACAAGCAGCTGTACCCTATGTGGCAAAAAATGCGACTATCAAACGGCAAAAGATAGGATGCTGTCTAGTTCCGTCCCTACATGCGATTGCGGCGGCATCGTAAAGCCGGATATCGTCTTCTTTGGAGAAAAAGTTAGACACCTGGAGGAATGCGCCTGTCTGTCGGAAGAGGCGGATCTCCTTTTCGTGTTAGGATCGTCCCTTGCCGTCGCTCCTGCCTCCTATCTGCCTTCCCTGTGTCGAGGAACAGTGGTGATCGTCAACAAGGGAGAGGTGAATTTTAGCAATACTGCAGCGTCTGAGATAGTCCATTTATCCTACGATCTGGACGATTTTTTCACCGCGCTAAACGATGAGCTAAAACTGTCGATACACTAGTTTGGAGGAACAGCTATGGATGGGAGGAAGAGAATGATTAAAAATTTCGCCATATTACTGGCGCTTGTAGTGTTAACCATCAAGCCGGCCTACTCAAACGTACTGACCGAACCAGGCATCCACATAACAGTGCTACCGGTGGTGAACGAGACCGATCTCCAGGTATGGGAGAGCAAGTATTATCCCGTGGACGTCTTCGACCAGAGGATAACGGAGGAGTTTGTGACCCTGCTAAGGGAGTATCCCTACGCAAGGATAACGGTGCTATCACCTCTGGAAGAAGAGATATGGTTCAGCGGTGGAGGAACACCATCGGACGTGGGGGTCAGGCTCCACATCTACAAGTTAAAAATGACCGACAGACAGCACCTAGGAAGCGACAGGATGGGCTACGTAGCTCTGAGAACGGAGATATTCGACGGCGATACGAAGGAGATGCTCTTCGCAACCTCCTCAGCGGGAGAGGACCGACGTTTTACCTTCTCCCCTGGGGACGGCAGGGTTTTTTACCTCACCGATAAACTGGACTTTGTTCAGCTTTTTGCCGACCCGAAAGACTACGATCAACCCTTGAGCCGTCCCCTGTGGAGCTCCTTTAAAAGCACCTCCTACTGGAACGCCTTCAAGAAAGCCCTGAGAAAAAGCAGGGACTCTTTGTTCGAAGGGATTACAGGCTACCACATGATAGGTCGTATAATTTCTCCCACAAAGGACAGTTTAAGCTCATCCCCACCGAAAAGGAGAAGGTATATAGTGAGCTTAGGCAAGATAGAGGGTGTCAAGGTTGGAGACTTCCTCAGTATACTGAGGAGCGATAGGTATGACACGGTGGACCCAGAGAGACCGGTGGTAGTGCTACCGGACAGCGGTGGCCTGGTAAAGGTGATATCGGTGCAAAATCACGAGGCGGTCGTCGAGGTGGTCAAGGAATCCAAGGATGACCCGATAAAACTCAGAGACCTCGTTATAATGCCCCTGTACCCCTCAAGCAGGAGATAACCCTAAAAGGAGACATGGACATGAAAATAACAACAAAAATACTGATATGTTTATTAATATTATCTACACCCTCCGTGTCTTGGGCCGTCACCACTCAGGCTGAGAACGACCTTCTGATAAAGCAGGCGTGGAGGGCGGGACAACAGCTCATAGAGAACGGTATGTACACCAGAGGGGTGGAATACCTTAAGGCCTACGTCAAGAGCTGCCCTAGGTCCGCTGACGGTTGGTACTGGCTGGCCAAGGGATATCAGGGGATGGGGATGTTGGAGAAAGCTCAGGGCGCGTTTACACAGGCCCTGGAGGTGGACCCAGAGTACCCACCTCTATCCAGGGTGCTCCAAAACAGGGCCAATGGCGAGGCCATCCCTCTTATGGACCCAGCTGGTAGCGTTTATCGAAAAGGGTTGCCTGTTATAGATCCTGGCAGCGGAATATTCAACGATAGGGCTATAGCGAGACCTGCCCCTGTAGATAGACCGGCAAAGGAGACGTCTTTGCCGGTGCAGGTCGTACAGCCGTCTCCTCAACCCTCTCCTGTTGAGATGAGGGTAAACGAGGGATTTTCCCCTATGGGAGCCAGAAAGGTGGTTATAGACCCATCGTCGTCCCGGGTTCCTGGGACCAACCCCGTCGTCCCGATACCACCTGTCGCGTCGCTCACAGGGGAACCAGAAGGGCCGGGTATCCCGATGATAACCGTCCCGAATGGAGAACCCGACGTTAGTAGCTCGACATCAACACCGACTACGCAAACGCCTGCGTCCCCCCCACTCTACGTGCCTCCATCACCTAAAGAAGGGGACAACGCAAAGGTGCAGGAAAAACCGGTATACGTTCCACCCTCACCTAAAGATTAAAAAAAGGACGTATCAGCGAGAACCTCGCGCTGATACGTCCTTTTTTTAGTTTTCAGGTATACACTGTCTGAAACTGCTGAAGCGCTCCTCACAGAAGCGACGGACCTCAGATACCGACGAGAGCGAAAGGATCTGCTCCACGACATCTCTCATCTCAGATCTCTCCACCTGGGCTATTATCCATCTAGCCCTCAGAATTGAGTCGGCGTTCATGCTGAACCTCTCAAGCCCCATGCCTACCAACACGGGGATAAGGAGAGGATCACCTGCCATCTCGCCACATATGCTGACCTTCACGCCTTTCTCTCTTCCGTTATCGATGACGGTTTTGACCAGACGAAGGACTCCAGGGTGAAACGGGCTAAAGAGATGGGATAGGTTACGGTTCATCCTGTCCACAGCTAATGTATACTGAATGAGGTCGTTGGTGCCTATGCTCATGAAATCGACCTCCCTGGCGATAAGATCGGATATTATGGCAGCGGACGGAACCTCGATCATTACCCCGATCTCTATGTTGGGATTAAACGGTATCCCCTCTTTTTTGAGATCGTTTTTAACGTCATCGATGAGGCCCTTGGCCAACCTGAGCTCCTCCACTCCCGATATCATTGGAAACATTATCTTCGCCTTACCAAAGGCACTAGCTCTGAGGAGTGCCCTTATCTGAATCCTAAATATGTCTGCTCTAGATAGAGATAGCCGTATGGCCCTGTACCCAAGCGCTGGGTTTTCCTCGTCCGGCACGTTCAGATAACCAGGCACTTTATCGCAGCCGATATCCAACGTCCTGAATATAACGGTCTTCCCCCCAGCGTCAAGTACGGCCTTCTTATAGACACCCAACTGCTCGCTTTCGGTGGGAAGCCTGTCCCTGTCCATATACAGCCTTTCAGTTCGGAAAAGACCGATACCGCTTATGCCCTTTTCCATCGCGGACCGGAGATCCCTTATGTTGTCGCCATTAGCATATATTTTTAGAGGAATACCATCTTTAGTCACAGTATTCTTCATTTTCATATCGGTTAATTTTTCATTGAATTTAGCTAAACAGGCTTGCTTATTACGGTACAATTCAATTATTTCTTCATCTGGATTAAGAATAATTACCCCGTCCATGCCGTCGACGATCATCATATCCCCTGTCTCCACTACGTCCAGAATATTGGATACGTCCACCACAGCCGGAACTCCCCAGTTTCTGGCCATTATTATGGAATGAGAGGCAAGGGTACCTTCCTGTGAGACGAATCCCAGAACTCTGTCTCTGTCTATCTGTACTATCTCGGACGCGGTGAAATTTCTGGCCACGACTATAGATTTTTCCTGAAGGGCTGTCATGTCACCTCCCTCTATATGGAGAAGGAGACGACATATTCTGGCCGAGACGTCCTTGACGTCGTCGGCCTTCGACTTTAGGTAATCGTCGTCCATGTCCTCGAAGACATGTATAAACTTATCCGCTACCGATCGCACTGCCCATTCAGCGTTCACGCTCTCGGTTATTATCCTGCCCTTTATCTGTCCGATAAACTCCGGGTCAGCTATCATCATACCGTGACAGGCGAACATCTCCACCTCGTCCCGTCCAAGTCTGGAGGCTACGTCTTTGTAGAGATCCTGGATTTCCTGTCCTGCGACTTCGACTGCGGCGTTAAGCCTGTCAAGCTCCATCTCTACGTCGTCGACGTACTCTTTCTCTATCTCGACGTGCTCCTTCCAGTCCACGAAGGCCCTTCCGATCGCGATCCCTGAGGATACTCCTATGCCTTTGATAAAAATCCCCCCCCATGAATGGCCAGAGCACGAGGCCCTAGCTCTTTTTCCCCTCAAATATCTCGGTGATATCGTAGCTCACCGTCGACGAAAACCCCTTTTAGGGCCAGGGTCTCCCGATCTAGCAGGATAACGTCACCTCGACATCCCCTATCCAAACTACCAATAGATCTATCCCCTATATATCTAGCTGGGTTCAGCGTGGCACCGTTTAGGGCTTGATGTAGTGTCAACGCTCCCCAGGATACGGCATTTTTAATAGCTTCCAGCAAAGACAGGACGCTTCCGGCTAGAGTACCGTCCACCAACTCCGCCCTGTCCGAGCTTACATTTACGATTTTCCCGCCTAAGTCGAAGGAGCCTTCTCCCAACCCTCTGGCCCTCATCGAATCGGTTATTAGCAAGACCCTACCTGGACCTACAGCCTTACAGGCGGTCCTGAGAGCGGACGGATGGACGTGAACACCGTCAAATATCATCTCGCAATATGCCCCAGAGTCGAAAGCAGCCCCAACCATACCGGGACTTCTGTGCCCCATCTGAGACATTGCGTTGTACAGATGGGTAAAACCTGAAGCTCCCACAGAAACCGCCTTCAAAGCCGACATATAATCACAGTCGCTGTGACCGATGGAACAGACTATACCAAGGCTTTCCAAGAGGCGAATTAGATCGAAGGCCCCATCCAACTCTGGAGCCAGGGTCACTATGGTTATGACATCGCTGTGTGAAAGGATAAAATCCCTGTCGGGGGCTATCAGATACCTTAGATCATGGGCCCCTGCCTTCTTTGAGGATATAAAAGGCCCCTCCAGATGAACCCCCAGGAATCTTGCCACCCCTTGGATATGGTTCTGCTCACGACGATAAGATTCTGCCACCGATAGCACTTGGTCAAGACGGTTTAGTGGCTGGGACATAGTAGCGCCTACAAAGGATGTAACCCCTGTAGGGATCATAGACCGAGCCATCCTCTCCATGGAATCCATCGATCCATCCATAATATCGTAGCCCATAGAACCGTGAACGTGGACATCGACAAGACCAGGAGAGACTATCATACCACTACAGTCTATCTCGCTAAGCTTGTAGATATTCGATCCTACTTGCTCCTTGGAATAGATAGTACGCCCTAAGATAAGATCTCCCACCTCAAATCCCCAGGGACGACACAGGATCCCTCCCTTCAGGAGATAGA
>JAQUTB010000071.1:0-484 GCA_028709985.1 Dethiosulfovibrio sp. | reverse complement strand
AAGTAACCCTCACCACACAGACACAGCCCGGCACAGGCGTAGTTCCAGGATAGCCTTTCTTTCATGTAAAGGACGGAAAAGGGCACAAACACAGTGAGAGCTATAATCTCCTGTAACATCTTCAGCTGCCCCACGGTCATCACCGTGTGACCTACCCTGTTGGCCGGAACCTGTAGGAGATACTCGAAAAGAGCGATTCCCCAGCTAACTATGGCCGCAAATATCCATGTCCTATCGGAAAGATTTTTTAGATGCCCATACCAGGCGAAGGTCATGAACACGTTGCTACAGCACAGCATAATAACCGTAATGACGTAGGGTCTCATGATTCGGGAATCAATTCCTCCTCCAAAAAGCTAACTATACAAAAACAGGCCCCGTCTCAGCGAGACAGAGCCTAAATATTTCGTTGGTGGGCCGAAGTGGACTCGAACCACTGACCTCTCGGTTATCAGCCGAGTGCTCTAGCCACCTGAGCTACCGG
>JAQUTB010000070.1 GCA_028709985.1 Dethiosulfovibrio sp. | reverse complement strand
CTGCCGACGTGTAAAAGCCGCTTCATGGGAAAGTTCCCCGTGGTCATGAGGTTGAGCGAGTCGGCCTTTCGGGACTCTCCGTATCTGGCCCATTCCAGGATCTGGTCGTCGGAGAAGTCTATCGACTCCTTGAATATCCCGGTCTTTACGGTCAGAGAGCAAAAACTACAGTTGAGCGGACAGGGCGCCACGTTCAGTCCTATGTGGAAGTGTTTTTCCCCCTTGTTTTTGAATGTCTCCCTGGAAAGGGAATCGGCGGCCTCCATGAGGGCGTAGGTCTCCTTTGAACCCAACGGGAGAGCCATGAGGTAAAGGGCCTCGTCCCTGTCTATTCCCGATCCGCTTGAGCCTTTTTTCAGTATTTCCCCTGTTTTGATGTCTATCCTCCAAGTCATTTAAAACCCCTCCAGTTTTGGTTGCCTAGTATGGCTTTTCTCAGTCTTCTGCGGTTGATCCACCTGCCGAGCCCTGTCGGAGGTGGGGGAGCCTCACCACCGAGCATGACTCTCAGTAGATGGACCACGTCGGCATCCCGTCCGCCCATGGCGTCGACACAGCTCTGGCAGCAGCACAGGACGGTCTCCCCGTCCCTCCTGTAATCGGAGATCCTTCTGGACCAATCGGAAAACGTTTTAGGATGCACGATAGGGACCATGCCTCCGGCTCCGCAACACACCCCGCCGTTAGCTCCATAGGGTTTTGTGCGTATGGATGGGAAAAGGGTCCTGGCCAACCGTTCGACCTCGGCCAACTCCCTGCTCTCGTCCCTGAGAGGACATGGAGCGTGAAACATGGCCTCTTTGCCCTCGAAGGCCTGTAAGTCGGATATGGTATTTTCCAGGTATCCCCACGCGGGGGTCACCTTCACAGGGAGGCACGATAGGGCCTTCAGACAGTTAGGACAGGCCACAACTATCTCCTCCACGCCGCAAACTGTCAGGGTTTTTTCGAGCCTGCCCCTTATCCTCTCGGAGATGTCCCGTCTTCCTAGGGACAAAGCAGGGGTTCCACAGCAATCCACCATGATCCCCATGTCGGGGTCGATGGAGATCAACATTTGCCACACCTTGAGGGCCAGCTCCGGGTCGGAGGATGCCATGGCGCAGCCGGGGAAAAACAGTCTTTTGCCCCTCTTCTTCGGAAAGACCGGAGGCGTTCCCATCTGTCTCCAGGTCGCCATAAACTGGAAGAGAAGGACTCCAGCTAAAATCTTTTTCATCCTGAGGGGAGGCTTTTTACAGGGCGCCTCCCTGAGCGCGATCATGACCGACCTCAGGTCCGCTCCTGCGGGGCAGACGGTTGAACAGTAACCGCACAGTGAGCACCTAAAGGCCCAGGCGTCGTCAACGGTGCCTTCACTCAGAAAACGGGAGATGACGTTTTTAGGGCCGTCTTTCAACTCGTCGGACATCATGCATCCCTTCAGGCACAGGCCGCAATCGACGCACCTATCCGTGAAAAGCCGCAGCTTTGGCAGCTCAGTATCGTCCAATTTCACTTAGATCGCCCCCAATGAAATCCACGACTCTAGTCGCAATGAGTTATAGTGTGTATAATTCCCTTTTGTAGGGATCGTGCTGCAATTGTATATCAATATGAAGGGAGTTATTTTAAATGAAACGTGCTTTGATCCGAACGTGGCTTGCCATGTTCGTGCTCGCCATATCGGCGACAGCTTGGGGCGATGAACCGGATCTCTCCGGTTTTCTCCATCCCGAGTACTTCATAACGCCTCAGAAGCTTCACTCTATGCTGGGGGATCCCAAGTTAGTGCTTCTGGACGGGAACAACCCCAAGGTCTACGGCAAGGGACACATCCCTGGGGCGGTTCACGTCGGATTCCATTTCTTCTCCAAAACGGTGGGAAGGCCCGGTGACCCGGGGTGGGGGACGTCTCTGCCTATCGAAGAGCTTGGCCCCAAACTGAGGGAGCTCGGCATCAACGACGACTCTATCGTCGTGCTCTACTCCGACATGTTCAAGGGACCAGGGGCGGACGGGCGCAACTTCTGGCAGCTCAGGATGGCAGGCATGAAAAACGTAAGGCTCCTCTACGGTGGACTGCCACTCTACAGTTCGTTGGGATACGAGCTGACTAGGGAGGTCACCAAGCCATCCCCCTCCGACGAGGGGACCCTGACGCTCCACGAGTACGATCGGTCATGGTACGCAACTATGGACCAGGTGCATGAATCCCTCGGCGTGGAGCTGCTCATAGATACCAGGACGAAAAAGGAGTTCGACGGCAGCACCAACGCCGGAGAGCCCAGAGGAGGCCACATCGCCGGGGCAAAATGGATGTTGTGGCTGGATATACTGAACGAAGACGGCAGCCCCAGGTTGCCTGAGGAGATCAGATCTATCATGAAGGATAGGTTTGCTCTGACACCTCAGGATTCCTTCACGCTCTACTGAACGATGGGCATAAGATCGGGGTATGTAACCTCGGTCCTCAGGGCCGTCGGCTTTGAGCGAGTCAGAAACTACGAGGGATCCATATACGAGTGGGGCGGAAACGAGGACATGCCCATGGAAAATTAGCCTCGGTCATTTCCCTGAGGGAAGATCGGCGCAGCTTTCCGGCTCTCTGCGATCCCTATATATCTTTTTCCACAGCGCGACCAATGCGGTTAAAACGAAAAGCAGGGAAAGGCCCAGGACGAATTTTCTCGTCCCCTCGGTCAACATCCCTCCCACGTAGGAATAGACTATCGTCGCCGGCAGCTGTCCCAGTCCTGTTGCCAGAAAAAATGGCCAGAATCTCATAGAGGTCAGCCCGGCGCCGTAGCTAACTATATCGAAGGACACGAAGGGGAGTAGCCTTGCGACTAAAACCGCATAGTTGCCGTAACGGTTGAAGAAGCGGTCCACTACCTCAAGTCCCGCCTTGGATGTCAGGCGCTCAACCGGCTTTCTTCCGTACCATTTTGCGATAAAAAAACATAGGGCTGCCCCTGCCATGGCGCTGGACCAGGAAAGTATGGCCCCCTTCCACCACCCGAAGAGCCCTGCGTTGGCGAAGGTTATCAAAAACGCCGGGAGAGGGGCTATCACCGACTGAAAGACCATGAGGATAAATGACATCACAGGGGCCCATATGCCGAAGGACAGGATATACCCCCTTATCAGGTTTACGTCCAAAAGCTGAAACATCAAAAAGACCTGTTTTACCCAATCCCTCGATGGCTTGAATGCCATCACTCCTGCGATCAATCCCACCGGCAGACAAACCTTCAACAGAAAAGACCTGTTAAAAAACCTTCCCACAGACGATCACCTCACGTTATTTTTAGCTAGCGCCATATCGCGTAAGGGAATATTTTCCACCTACGTCGAATAAATTACATCTTAGAATGAAGATTATACCTTCAATGACGAATATCGTACAGTCGTTTTAGGCTGTTCCAGGGGAAAACCTACCCTTGACGTAAGGGGATGCAAGGAATACAATCCTGTGAGTAATAAAAAACATAACGCTAAGGAGTGGTTTTTTCGTGAGAAATCTGAAGTGTTTAGCTCTATCCATCATGGTAGTCCTCTGTACCTCCGTCGCTTTCGCTGCCTCGGTCGAGATTGTCGATCAGGCCTACGTCAAGGAGCACCTTGGCAAGGCAGGATTCGTCCTGGTGGACGTCAGATCCCCGGAGAATTTCAACGGAGAGTCCCCTAAAGAGGGAGTCAAGGGAGGGCACATCCCTGGGGCGATCAACGTCTTTGACGATGAGTTTGACTCTATGACCCAGGAGCAGCTCGACTCCATGGGTCTAACCAAGGATGTCACTGTGATCACATACTGTAACAGCGGGAAAAGGAGCAATACCATCGCTAAAAAGATGGTGAAGATGGGCTACGAGTCGGTGAAGAACTACGAGGGGGGCATCATCGACTGGCAGAAAGACCCGTCCAACCTCATAGAACCGGTTACGAAATAGTCGTTTTAAAATGGGGTCCATATGGATTCCATTTATTTTGGTGGAAGATGAGGTGTGATGATGTGTTCGGTAGATTAAGGTTTTTTGTGAAAAAATATGTGTGCCTTTGTGCCTTTGTCGTATTCCTGTCGGGGTTAAGGCCGGCCGATGGAGCGGTGTTCAGGGTCGATAAAAACAACTCCTCAGGCGGAGACGGATCCTCCTGGGGGAGCTCCCTGAACGAGTCGCAGTTTGGGGAAAGCCTGAGGGCTGCTCAGTCGGGAGATGTGTTTTTTGTGTCAAAGGGAGTGTATCGTCCGTCGGTCCCGTCAGAAGTGGCATCAGCGGACAAGGCCCTGAGCTTCACCATTCCAGAGGGAGTGTCCCTTTACGGTGGCTTCACCGGAATAGAGGACAACCTGAACGAGAGAAATTGGCGCGAAAACGTAACAGTCCTTACGGGGGATCTCTATCTCGACGATATCAGCGATGACAGGGGAGTTATCTCCAGCGCCGACGGCATAGTCGGCATAAACAGCACGACTGTGGTCTCCACCAAGGGAATTCAAACTGCTATCCTAGACGGCTTTTTTGTTACAGGAGGTAGCGGTAGAAACGGCGGCGGTATGGCAAACGTGGATTCGAGGATCAGGGTGTCCAAATGCGTCTTTTGGGGAAACAGGGCTGCCGGAATGGGTGGAGCCATGCTGAACCAAAAAGGTGCTCCGGAGATAATCGACTCTTTGTTTGCCTGGAACAGGGCGGGTGCCAATATGCACGGGGGAGCCATGGCCAACGTCCAAAGCGACCCGGTGATTATCTCTTGCACTTTTGAGGACAACAGAACCGGAACCGGCTCCTCCGTCCCTAAAGACTGCCTAGGCAACGGTGGCGCGGTCTATAACGGGAGAGGAAATCCTGTCCTGACGGGCTGCGTCTTTCGTCGCAATGAGGCTGGTGCAGGTGGGGGAGCATTGTATAACCAACGTTGTACTCCACTCATAGAGAGATGCGTCTTTGAGGACAACCACACGCACCATAACGCAGGAGCCCTCAGAAACGAGAGCGTCGGAAGCGATGGTAAGATCTCCCAAAGCCTCTTCCGTGGCAACTTCACGGTCATAGAGGGAGGGGCTATATACAACACCGGAACAGACCTCTCCATAGTCGACACAACCTTTATCGGCAACTTAGTCAGCGCCGATATCGATGACGACGACAAAGGATCCGGTGGTGCTCTATACAACGCCAAGAGCAGCCCAGTCGTGACGAACTGTACCTTCGTAGAGAACAGGGCAAAAAACGGTGGGGCCATATATAACAGAGTCAACAGCGACCCCCTTTTCATAAATTGCACCGTGAAGGGCAATTTTGCCAGCAAAAAGGGCGGTGGAATGTACAGCACCAGCTGCTCCAGCAGCGTATCCTGCGCTATAGGGCAAGGAAGCAATCCCGTTGTTCTGAACTCCGTCTTCTGGGATAACCGTGGAGGAGAGATCTTCAACGATGGTGATTCCTCCCCTGCTCTGTATTTTTCTGTTGTCCAGGCCGGTGACGTAGAGGGGGGATTGAACGTCGTATCGTCGGATATATCCGTATCGGATCCTAAGCTTAAAGAGGCCGGTGATAACGGGGGGTTCTCCGCCACGTGCGCTATCTCCGGTGGCAGCTCCGCTATGGATAAAGGTTGGAGGGTCGGGGAAATTCTTTCGGCTGATTTTATCTCCGGAGACGTCATATGGTCCGGTAAAAGCTGGGAGGGCCTTCCTGTAACAGTTCCCTCGGCGGATCAGAGAGGAGTCTCAAGACCCCAGGGAGATGGCGTCGATATGGGAGCATTTGAGCTTGTCCCAGAGGTCCCTGTGGTTCCAGGACCAGTAACCCCCGAGCCAGTGACCCCTGAGCCCGTGACTCCCGATCCGGTTACTCCTGACCCGGTCGTTCCAGGCCCGGTAGTTGCTGATCCTATCTCCCCCGATTTTTCCGGTGCTGACCCCCTCGCCCCGATCCTTACCGCTAGGATAAAGGTGCCTTCTGGGGATAAAATTAAGGACGTGCGCTGGCAGATAGCCAGGGATAAGGATTTCAACGACATAGTCTTTGACTCCGCTCTTCAGGGCAAGGAGGTACTTCCCGATGCGGAAGCACAATCCGAGACTTTGTCCCTTAAGGTGCCGGCTGGAAAGCTGACATATGGGACTAATTATTATGTCAGGGTACGCCCTCTGCTTGAGAATTCAGGTTGGGCCGAATGGTCCGAAACATCCCAGATGACCACCGAGCCAGCCCCCTCCTCAGGTGGTGGCTGTTCTGTGGCAGGCATGGGAATAGGCTCCGCACTGTTGTTGCTTCCCTTGACGCTCTTTATAAGGGGCATCTCTAAAAACTTACTTTAGAGTCCCCTCGGAGAGGTCGTTCCGTCTGCGGCATGTCGAAAATACGGGCTCGAATGAGCTTTGACGGAACGACCCTCTCCGAGGGTCAGCGTTTTTAGAGGTTCCACTAAAGCAGAGAGCCTCGTCCTGACATAAAAACCAGATCCCTCTCCGGCCTTTTGAATAGATCGGAGAGGGTATTGCACTTTATTATGAACAAATGGAACAGTCTCTCGTCGCCGAACTCCGCCGCCTCGAAGTTTCCAACCCCCTTCGCCAGGATGACCGGGGCCCTTTCGTACAGGGACTTGAACTCAGGGGACGCCATATCCCTCACGAAACCAGGTGTTCCGACTCCGGTCGATGCCACAGTCGCGACGTCGTCCATCCCCACCCTCTTGGCCTCGACCTCCGTGGCATCGTTGAGGGTCGGTTTGCCTCTGACCCCGTAGGTAACGGACAGGTTGGGCCACCTTCGCCTCATCTGACGGATAACAACCTTGTCCAGCACTATCTCTCCGCAGTTATCCCCAAGGATCAATAATTCTCCATTCCGATCTATAAGGTCTAAAAAGGCGGCGTACTGTGGCCTGGGAAGCCGTCGGAGCTCAAGCTCTCTCTCCATTATCCTGCCGACCTCTTCGGGATCCACCGTCTTGAACGCCCCTAGGTCCATCAGGTTGGCTACTCCGGAGAGAATAAGGGCGCCCTCTATTGGATCCTCCCTCGACGACGATAGCTCAAAGAAGCCCTCCTCCAGCAGGATCATAGCCTCGTCCATAGCTCTCTTCTCCTTCTCAAACGGGTCGGCGAGGCCGGAGATCCCCATCAGGGCGTTATAGGCGATCTCGGTCAGTATGGGGGAGCAGGACGTCTGTGATATCTCAGGGCCCAGGTCCCGACATATTTGCCCGACGAGCCTTACCATATCCCTCTCTTTAACCCCTATCTCTCTTGCGCATTGAAGGACGTTTTTTATCACACAGTTTACGCAGTCAGAGTACAGTTCCATCTATTACCATCCTTTCGATCTCGAACAACGATAACTATATCACTCTATCGCGCTCTTACGATGTAGGACTGTGATAAAATCGCACTTGAGGTCATGTGACCGATCCATTCAAAGGCTCATCGAGGAGGTTCTCTTCAGTTGTTTAAAA